>QNZF01000069.1 GCA_003978485.1 Persephonella sp. | reverse complement strand
ACAACTCTTTTATAAGATTTAATGTTTTTAAAACTCTATTTGGACTTTCATAAAGAATAACTGTAGAATTTAAAGAACCAAACTTTTTTAAAATTTCCCTTTTTTTTCCTTCTTTGTTTGGTAAAAATCCTATAAAAATAAATTTATCTGTTGGAAGACCTGAAGCTACAAGACCAGATAAACCGGCAAAAGCTCCCGGTATGGGTATAATTTCTATCCCTTCCTCTATTGACCTTTTTATAAGTTTATATCCCGGGTCTGATATGGATGGTGTACCAGCATCTGATATTAAAGCCACATCTTTACCATCTTTTAAAAGCTCTATTATCTTAGGTATAATTCTTTCTTCCTTAGGTTCATAATAGGATATTAAAGTTTTATTTCCTATATCATAACTGTTTAACAGCTTTTTAGACACTCTTGTGTCTTCACAGGCAATAACATCAACACTTTTTAAAACTTCTAAAGCCCTTAAAGTTATATCTTTAAGATTACCTATAGGAGTTGCCACTATGTATAGTTTTCCATTATTTGATTTCATCTAATTTTTTGTATCCTTTAAAAATATTCTTTTTGTAAACCACAACCTTACCTTTAGGTAAAGATTTGATGTTAACACTGTCTAAACTTTTACTAAAAATCCTAACTCTTTTTTCTGTAAAAGGTGGAATTAAAATTCCCTTTATTCTCTTCCAAACTTTACTGTTATCCACTAACTCAATGTCAACATTATCAAATGCTAAAGGAGTTTTATTAATAAAAACTACATACTGTTCTAAAATATTATCTTTTAAAACATAATGAACATTCCAATTTAGATTTTTAACAGGATAACTAATATTTATAATATTTGAACCTTCAGTATTAGATTTAATCTTGAGAGTTATTCTAGGTGCAAAAACTTTTTCCCATGTTTCTTTAACTCTAAGTCTTGAAGGAAATTTTGGTAAAGTTGTAATAGTAAAGCCTTGTTTTGAGTTCAACTCTACAAAACCATTTTTTATATTTATTAACTTCCCTTTTATAATCCTTCCTTCCCCCTCAATTGATACCTGTTTACCTTTTAACTTCTCCTGCCAGCTATTACCTTCATTCTCAATAATATATCCTTCTAATGTTAATCCTTTCCCAAAGATATTTAATCCTCCCGTTTCAGCTATAGGTTGTAAATATATTGGACCTATAATATTATTTCCCTTTGTTAAAACGAACTCTTCCTGTTGTATGTATGTAGATTTTCCCTTTTTAGTCAAAATCAAAGTATCACTGAAACTAAAACTAAATATTGTTGTGGATGCTAATAAACCTAATAAAACTTTTTTCATTCTTTCTCCTAACACTGAAAATTTTTTAAATTTATTATATTTTAAATAAAATCTTCATAACAATTTTACGCTAATGTAGTATACCTGTAGGATAGATATATATTAATAAAGACTAACTCCGAAAAGATTGTTATATTAATATGATGATAAAAAGTTAAATGGAGGATATTTATAATGAGAATTGCCATAATTTCATTTGACCAAGAATTTTCAAAAAAAATAAAAGAAAGTCTTTCTGACGAGCATAATGTAAGAATATATATAGACAGTTTAGGAATGCTAAGAGATTTAAAAGAATTTACTCCAGATATAATAATCTACGATGCTTCCGCAGGTGAGTTTGCTATAGATGACCTTAAATTTTTAATGACGAGGGATAAATTAGAAAATATTGAGTTTAAAATATTCATCTCAAAGATAGAACCTATAAATGTGGAGGAACTGCCTAAAAAGATACCTAAGGAGATTTATTACAAGGAAGAAGATGATATTAATAAACTTATCGTTAAATTAAAATCTGCAAATCTAATAGAAGAAGATTTATCTCAAGATTTATTAATGGAAGAGAGTAAAGGCTTAGAAGTTGAAGAGAAAAAAGAAAGCACAGACCTTGACACCTTGCTGTCCCAATCTCCAGAAGATTTGGAAGATTTACTGATGGGCGGGGATATATCTGAGGAAAAACCTGCTAAAAAGGATAGCAAAAAAGAAGAAAAGAAAGAAGAGGAAAAACCATCAGACGACATTTTCTTAGAAGATGTTCCTTTAGATGAGATAGAAAGTGTCTTAAGTGAGTTATCCTTCGGTGAAGAGGAAAAGAAAGAGGAAAAGCCTAAGGAAGAAGTTAAGAAGAAAGAGATTAAAGAAAGTCCTAAAAAGAAAGAGGATGTTTTAGATTTCAATCCTGAAGATATAGAGGATTTACTCGGTTTAGCTACCACTGAGGAGAAAAAGGAAGAAAAACCTAAAGAAGTAAAAAAAGAGAAAAAGGTTGCAAAGGAAGATTTTTTAGCAGATATAGAAGATTTATTATCAACAACACCTAAAAAGCCAAAAGTTGAAGAGAAAAAAGAGGAAGAGAAAAAGGAAGAAAAACTGTTTAAAACAGAAGATATAGAAGATTTACTGTCAGATATAGGCTTACATAAAGAAGAAAAGAAAAAAGAGGAGAAAAAAGAAGAAAAATCCGATTTTGGAATAGTTGAGGAAAGTATTGAAGCTATTAAATCTAAACAAGAACCTATTGAAGAAGTAGTAGAAGAGAAGGAGTTTATTAAGTCTGTATCGACAGGAAAGAGTATAAAATTGGAGATAAATATATCTGAAGATGAAATAAAAAGATTAATAGTAAATGAAACTGTAAACAGAATGGTAAAAGAATTAAAAAATGACCAAACATTAAAAGAATTAATAGAAAATGTTCAAAAAGATTTTATAGATAGAACGGAAAAAGAGCTTGAAGGTCTTAAGGAAGTTGTTAAACTGGAAGTTAAAACCAGATTATTGAAAAAGATAGAGGAAGACCTTAAAGAAAAAATTAAAGAAAGTATTAAAAGAGATGTTATGGAAATTACAACCAAACTGGTTAAACAAAAACTAGAACAGATATTTGGTAAATAATATTGACTTTTATTTAATCTTGACAAATTTATAAAAACAAGTTATTAACTATAGCCATTTATCTTAGGGAGGGAATTATGAGTTTAGATTTAAAAAAAATAAAAGAAGAGCTAATTAGGAAAAGAAATGAGATTTTAGATAACCTAGCAAAACAGGATACATCAGATATAAACGAAAAGAGTGGAGTTGAGGACACAGCTGATATTGTATCTGCAGAGCTAACAAGGGAAACATTATATAAACTATCTCAAGCGGAAAGGGAAACTTTATTTTTAATAGATTTAGCACTTAAAAAAATAGAAAACGGGACATATGGAATTTGTGAAGAATGTGGAGAGCCTATAGGAGAAAAAAGACTTGAGGCTATACCTTGGGTTAGATTGTGTATAAATTGTAGTCAAAATGAAGAAACGATAAGATACTTTACAAGCAGAAATGACGATATATCTTTCTACAACATAATCCCAGATACATCAACCTTTACAGACGATGACGATACTAAAAATATATCTGGATAAATCTTTTAATGGGGAATAGGTTTATAAAGTTTTTATCGGTAGTTTTTTTTATACTTTTTCTTGACCTGTTAACTAAAGAGATAGCAGAGAAAACTTTAGAAGGTAAAGTAATAACAGTAATTCCAAATCTTTTTAATCTCGTTTTAGTCTGGAACAAAGGAATGGCATTTGGAATGCTTGGGAATGCACCTGAAATAGTAAGATTTCTAGCCTTGATATTAGCTACATTGATAATAATTTTAATAACGATTGTATACGCATACAAAAACAAGGATAAATTACCAGCTTTGCAGTTTTACGCATTGGCAATGATAACTGGAGGAGCTTTAGGAAATTTATACGACAGAATATTTCTAGGTAAAGTTAGAGACTTTTTAGACTTTCATATATCAAACTATCACTGGCCAGCTTTCAATATTGCAGACAGTTCTATAACAGTTGGAGTTATAATTTTTGTAATATATGAAATATTTTTTAAAAATAAACATACCACAGTTTAAATTAAATCAACTGTAAGGGGAACAAAAATGATTGGTAATCTGATAAAAAAAATTTTTGGAACAAAAAATGAGAGAGAAATTAAAAAATTAAGACCTATAGTTGAAAAAATAAACGCTTTAGAACCTGAACTAAACAAGTTAACGAATAAAGAAATAAGAGAGAAAAGTTTAGCTTTGAAAGAAAAAATACAATCAGATAAACATCTAAAAGAAGCTATTATACAAGGTGAGATTGTAGATGAGCTTATAGAAGGTTTTGCTTTAGTAAGGGAAGCGGCAAAGAGAACACTAGGCTTAAGACCTTTTGATGTCCAGCTTATAGGTGCATTGGCTTTACATAAAGGTATGATTGCAGAGATGAAAACAGGAGAAGGAAAAACTTTAGTTGCTTCTATTTCAGCATATTTTAACGGTTTAACAGGTGATGGTGTCCACCTAGTCACTGTAAACGACTATCTGGCAAAAAGGGACGCAGTATGGATGGGATGTATTTACAAATTTTTAGGTTTAGAAGTTGGGGTAATAAATACAAACAGTGTCTCTTATATAGTTAAATGGGTTGATGAAGACAAATTCCAAGAGGCTATAGAAAAAGATTTGAGAGTTTGGTCTAAAGATTACGAAGGTTTAATTCTACCTTCTGAAAAATATAACATTGACGCTAGGAAAAATTTCTTTACTACCACTGAAGATGTAGAAAGGAGAAGAGCTTACGAGGCAGATATTACCTACGGTACTAATAACGAATTCGCATTTGATTACCTAAGGGACAATATGGCACATTCTAAAGAACAGATAGTTCAGGTTAAAGGACATAACTATGCGATAGTTGATGAAGTTGACAGTATCCTTATAGATGAAGCTAGAACGCCTTTAATAATATCTGGACCTTCTGGAGAGGATACATCAATATACATACAGGCAGACAGTTTTGTTAAAGAGCTTATAAAAAAAGTAAAATCAGAAAATTTAGACCCAATTAAAAATGATTATTACGAAGTTGAAGAAAAACATAAAATTGCTGTTTTATCAGAAAAAGGTGTTGAGGAAGCAGAAAAGTATTTCAATATAGAAAACCTTTACGACCCTAGGAATATAGAATTATTACACGCAATAACCCAATCTTTAAAGGCTAACCTGTTATTCAATAGAGATGTTGATTATGTTGTGAAGAATGGAGAGATAATCATAGTTGACGAATTCACAGGAAGACTTATGCCCGGTAGAAGATGGTCTGACGGATTACATCAGGCTATAGAGGCAAAAGAAGGAGTGGATATACAACCGGAAAACCAAACTTTAGCATCAATAACCTTCCAAAATTACTTTAGAATGTATAAAAAGCTGGCTGGTATGACAGGTACTGCTGAGACTGAAGCAGAAGAGTTTAAAGAGATATACGACTTGGATGTTTTAGTAATTCCTACAAATAAACCTATCCAAAGAAAAGACCATTCCGATAAAGTTTATAAAACAAAAAAAGAAAAATTTAAAGCAGTTGTAGATTTAATAGAGAGAGAACATAAAAAGGGAAGACCTATTCTTGTAGGTACTGTATCAATAGAAACTTCCGAGTACTTATCAAATCTTCTTAAAAAGAAGGGCATACCACATAACGTTTTAAATGCTAAACATCACGAAAAGGAAGCTGAGATTATAGCACAAGCTGGAAGATTGGGAGCTGTAACTATAGCCACAAATATGGCAGGTAGAGGTACAGATATAATCTTAGGTGGTAATCCGGAGTTTTTAGCTAAAGAGATATTAAAAAAACAAGGAAAAACTCCTGAAGAAGCAACTGAAGAGGAGTATAAAGAAGCATTAAAAAAGGCACAGGAGATAACATCAAAAGAGAAGGAAAAAGTTAAAGAGTTAGGCGGTTTACTGGTTATAGGTACGGAGAGACATGAAAGTAGAAGAATTGATAATCAGTTAAGGGGTAGGTCTGGAAGGCAGGGAGACCCGGGAGATAGTGTATTCTTCCTATCCTTAGAAGATGATTTATTAAGACTTTTCGGTGGAGATAGACTTAAAGCATTAATGGACAGATTTAAAGTTCTTCAACTTCCTGATAATGAACCTATAGAGCATGGACTAATAAATAAAGTAATAGAAAACTCACAGAAAAAAGTTGAAGGGCAAAACTTCCAAGCTAGAAAGAGACTTTTAGAGTTTGATGATGTTATGAACAGACAGAGACAGGCTATATACTCTTTAAGAAGGGAAATACTGGAAGGAGCTAACATAAAGGATGAATTACAACTTTGGCTACAGGATGTATTAATAACATATCTAGATAAGTATGCACCTGCAGAAGAATATCAAGAAAAGTGGGATTTAAAAGGTCTTGAGGAGTTTATTAATAACTGGTTAGGAATAAACATATCTATAGATACAGAGAAAGAATGGGACAGAAAAGAGTTAGAGGAGTATATACTCTCTGAAGCGGAGAAATTTTACAACGAAAAGGAAAAAAGCTACGGTTCATCTTTAATGAGGGAAATAGAGAGATATATCACTTTACAAGTTTTAGATAACCTCTGGAAAGAACACTTACATATGTTAGACAGATTGAGAGAAGCGGTATATCTAAGGGGATACGCACAGAGAGACCCATTAGTTGAATACAAAAGGGAAGCTTTCAATCTATTTGAAGATATGTACTTTAGACTTAAACAGCAGGCTTTAGAGTTAATATTTAAGGCAAACTTTATAAGCCAAGAGCAAATAGAGGAAGATGTTAAGAAACAGGAAGAGGAAACGGAAAAGATTTTAGAGCAAAATCAGAAATCTACCGAGCAAAACGAAAAACTTAAAGAGAAAAAGAAAAAGAAAAAGAAAGAGCTTTTAGTTAAGTATAAAACTAGAATGAAGAAAAAAAAGAAAAAGTAATCTTTTTGCCTTTTGTTTTTTATTTTTAATAACTTTATTAAATGGAGCAATTAACCTTTGAAGAAATCTTAAAAAGATTGGAGAATATATCATATTTTGATTTAGACGAATTTTTAGCATTAGATATTTACGATTTTGAAAGAGCCTTAATATCTGGAAATCTTATATTAATAAAATTCTAAAGGGATAAAATTTTTTTAATTAATTAAATTTGCTTTTAATCAGTTAAAACGGACAGCATTAATAGGATTGATAGTTTATTTTATTATGAAAATCTTAAATAAAATCTATGATATAATTTGAAAAGTTATTAATAAATTAAACAAAGTGAATGGTAAAGTTAGGAATAACGCTAGGAGACCCAAGTGGTATATCTTCAGAAATCCTTTTAAAAGCTGTAAAACATTTACCATCTGGAATATACATTTTATATGGTTCAAAAAAGATTTTAGATAAAACAGCTAAACTTTATGACTTAGAAAATCCATTTGTAGAGATTAAAGATGTTGAAGAAATAAAAGGGGAAGGTTTTTATTTAATAAATATTTACGACCGAGATTTTGAATTAGGGAAACCCTCTTTAGAAACTGGAAGAGCTTCAGTTTTATACTTGGAAAAAGCTGTAAAAGACATATTAAATAAAAAGATTGATGGATTAACAACATTGCCAATATCTAAAGATTACATTATTGAGGCAGGTTTTAAGTATAAAGGACACACTGATTATTTAGCTGAAGTGTCTGGAACAAAAAATTATATGATGATGCTGTTATGCGATAAGATGAAGGTAGGATTAATTACCACACATATACCATTAAAGGAAGTTTATAAACATATCACAAAAGACAATTTGAGAAATAAAATAAATCTTCTTGTAAAGGAGTTGAAAAAAAAGTTTAAAATATACAATCCAAAAATAGCTGTTGTTGGTTTAAATCCACACGCCGGAGATAATGGAAAGATTGGTGATGAAGAGATAAACATCATAAATCCTGTTATAGAAGAGTTTAGAAAAAAGGGTATCAATATAGTAGGTAGCTTATCACCTGACACAGCATTTATAAATTACGATAGATTTGACAGTTATCTAGCTATGTATCACGACCAAGGATTAATACCTTTAAAGCTGTTATGTTTTAAAAAAGCAGTTAATTTAACTTTAGGTCTTCCTTTCATTAGGACATCTGTAGACCACGGGACAGGCTTTGATATTGCAGGGAAAGGAATTGCAGATGAAACATCTTTTATAGAGGCTGTAAAGTTAGCTTTAAAATTAATTAAGTTAAAAAATAAGAATGAAACTGTCTGATATATTAAAAATATCAATAGATATACTAAAAAACTCTGGAGTTGAAACTCCAATAACAGACACTCATATCTTAATAAGCTATGTTTTGAAAATTCCACGTTGGAAAATTATCACAGAGAAGGAAAGGATTTTATCCAGTGAAGAAGTGGAAAATATACTAAAAGTTATAAATAAAAGAGCTTCAGGAGTTCCTGTTGCTTACATAATTAAAAAAAAAGAGTTCTTTGGTATTAAGTTTTATGTTGATGAAAGAGTTTTAATACCTAGACCTGAAACGGAGATTTTAGTAGAAAAAGTTTTAGAAAAGTTGAAAGATAAAAAGGACAAGTTAGTAGGATTAGATATAGGAGTAGGTTCTGGAGCTATATCTATAGCTTTATTAAAGAATATTCCAAATCTTTATATGTTTGGAGTTGACGTTTCAGAAGATGCTTTAAAAGTTGCAAATATAAATAGCGAACTGAAATTAACAACTAACAAATTGAAACTTGTAAAGAGTAATATTTTTTCCAATTTAGATAGAAATATTAAGTTTGATTTCATAGTTTCCAATCCACCTTACATATCTAGAAAAGATTATTTAAATTTAAAAGTAGAAGTTAAAAAAGAGCCTAAAGTTGCATTAATTTCAGGTAAAGAAGGTCTATCCTTTTATGAAAGGATAATAAAAGAAGGAAAAAATTTTTTAAAGGGAAAAGGTTTTATAGCCTTTGAAGTAGGATACAACCAGAGCAAAAAAGTTAAGGGATTATTTTTAAAAAACGATTTTAAAGATATTGAAATATATAAAGATTTAAACGGTATAGATAGAGTAGTTATAGGATTTATAAAATAAAAAGGAGAGGCAAATGGTAAAGTTAGTTGAGGAGATTAACACAGTAGAGTATTTGGAAATAGAAGGACAAAAGGATTTGAAGGGGGAGATTGAAATATCAGGGGCGAAAAACTCTGCTTTGCCAAATATGGCGACAGCACTATTAACCGATGAGCCTGTTATTCTCAACAATCTACCTGACCTTTTAGATGTAAAAACAATGATAAAACTTTTAGAGCATATAGGTGTGTCCATTAATAAGATAAATGAAGGTAAGTATATATTTAAGCTGGATAACGTAAACAGTCTGGAAGCACCTTACGAGTTAGTTAACAGAATGAGAGCGTCTATTTTAGTGTTAGGACCTATGGTTGCAAGATTTGGTTATGCTAAAGTAGCTTTACCGGGTGGCTGTGCTATAGGAACTAGACCTGTTGATTTACATTTAAAAGCTTTAGAGAAAATGGGAGCTGAAATATCTCTTGAACATGGATACATAATAGCAAGAGCCCCAAAGGGATTAAAAGGTGCAGAGATAAATTTTGAAAAGATTACAGTTACAGGTACAGAAAATATACTTATGGCGGCTGTTTTAGCTGAAGGAACTACAATCTTAAATAACTGCGCAATGGAGCCTGAAGTTGTAGATTTGGCTAAACTTTTAAAGAAGATGGGAGCATATATAGAAGGTGAAGGAAGTAGTAGAATAGTTGTTCGTGGAGTAAAGAGATTAAAGGGGACAAACCACACTATAATACCTGATAGAATAGAAGCTGGAACTTTTGCCGTTCTATCTGCTCTATTTGACGGAAATATAAGATTAAAAAATTATCCTTACAAATATTTAGATTTTGTCCATCAAAAGCTTAAAGAAATAGGGATAGATGTTATACCTTTAGGTAAAGATGAGGTTGTTATAAGGAGAGATAAACAGTTAAAACCTGTTGATATAGAAACTAAAGAATACCCTTACTTTCCTACAGATTTGCAAGCCCAATTTATGACATTACTTTCTATCGTAGATGGTTTATCAACTATTACAGAAAACATTTTTGAAAATAGATTTATGCATGTTCAAGAGTTAGACAGATTAGGAGCAAATATTAAAGTAAAAGGCAAGACTGCATTTATAAAGGGAGTTAAAAAACTTAAAGGTGCAGAGGTTCAGGCAACAGATTTGAGGGCAAGTGCGGCAATGGTATTGGCAGGTTTAATTGCAGAAGGTAAAACAAAAATTTATAACGTTTATCATTTAGACAGAGGCTATGAAAGAATTGAGGAAAAGCTAAAAAATATAGGAGCTGTTATAAAAAGAGGTGTAGAGTTTATAGAGGATTAAGTGTATAATCCTTACAATATTAGTTTTATTGAGGTTTGAAAAATGAGAAAAAGAATTATAAATTTAGTGGCATTAGGTTTATTTATTGGTTTCTCAACAACTTTTGGAAGTGGTCTAGACATAATAGATACAATTGTAAATAAAGAAAAAAGACTTCAAAAGAAAGTTCCAAAGGAAGATATAGAAACTGCCCTAAATTCTGCTCATGGTATGAATAGGATAATTATAGAGGCTATTTATAAAACAGGTGTTGCAAATGATGGAAAAATAACTCCTGCAGATATACGGGAAATAAATAAATACATCTTAGAAAATTATAAAGATGAATGGGCAGTTTTACATGGAGATGATGAGGAAAACGAAGAAACAGGATTTCATTTAATACAAAAAGATGGAGCAAAGATAAAACTGTTTGGAAAAAATGCAATAAACAAAGTTTTTGACGGTATATATCATTTAGGCTTCCCTATTATAGGTAAAAGATTAACAAATGAAGATGGGAATAAAAATGCTAAAATTAAAAATGTTGCGTTTTGGTTAAACAAACTTTTGGAAAAGGATATAAAGAACGGAGATTTATACAATCCTGACGTAGAGGAAATAAAAGGAGAAACAGGAACAGGTTTAGATAAAGTAATTGATATAATCTTTAATGATGAAGGGCTACAACTAAAATGTTCTACTGGAGATTTAAGGGAAGCGGCAAAATCTGCAAATGAGATGAATAAAATAATCGTTGAGGCTGTAAATGCTGTCGGTGCAATGGATGATGGAAAGATAACTAAAGAAGAAGTGTTGGCTATAAACAGATATATTGTTGAAAATTACGGCAATATTTGGGAAAAACTACACGGTGATGATGAGGAAGGGCAAGAAACAGGATTTCATAAAGTGGTTAAAGATGGTTCAAAAACAAAATTATTTGGGAAAAATGCTATAAATAAAGTTTTTGATGGTATATACCATTTAGGCTTTCCAATAGATAAGAGAAGATTAACAAATGAAGATGGAAATAGAAATGTTCCAATTAAAAAAGTGGCTAAGTGGTTAACAAAACTGTTAAGTGAATAATTTAAAAATTTTAAATAGCCGATTTTATCGGCTTACTTTTTTTATTTTATATTAATTTGTAAATCAACATAAGTTCTAGAATTATCACTATATTAAGTTAATCAAATATAATTTTATAGTCTTTTATGTTTATATAATTATCACTTTAATTAAAATCCTTTACTTTACAGAATAGTTAAATTTAGTTTCCGAATTGGCTTTGAATTATTCCTAAAAGTTAAAAATGTTAATAAAATAAGATTACTCAATTGGGGAAAATTAAATTTAAATAAGAAAGGAAAAAAGGAAATGAAAATTTTTAAACTGTAGTAACTGCTTTTTCCTGTAAAAATTTGGCGTATTTTTTGTCAGTTTTAGCTATATGTGTATATAGCCAAGATAAAGTAAAAGATACTAACTCTCTTAAAGCTTTTTTATCTCCGTTTCTAGCCCTTTCTATTTCCTTGCTGTACATATTCATGAACATCCTGTGGACTTTTTTATGTTGTTCTAATTCTGGATAACCTATTATAGCTAAAAACTTCTCTTCATAATCTAAATGATCTCTCATATAATCACTTAATTCATTTAAAAACCTATCAATTGTTTCTTTATCATCTTCTTTATTTTTTATTTCTGTGTAGTATCTGTTTAATATATCTACCAATTTTTTATGTTGTTTGTCTATTTCTGGTACACCTACACTTAAATCATCACTCCACTGGATAATTTGTTCCATAACTCCCCCCTCTATAACAAAAAAATAATTATTAATATAAAATAATATTATAATTTCACAAAAATTTCATACATTGATAATTATCATATAATATTATTAACTTTTTCTACAATTATCTCCCCAAAAGGTTTTTCCTGATACATATTTATAAAATTGTCATAGTTTAAAAATAGCAAAGCAACAAAACTCTGAACTTTATCAGGATAATTTATATCTGTAAATTTAATTTTTCCATTAATATTTGATAATTCTTCCATTAAATACTGGATACTTTCCTCTAAAGTAGCCTTAAAAAGTGGTGGTGGTGTTATATTTTGAGATTTTTTATTAAATTTTCTTTTATAATTACTTCTTTTTTTTCTTTCTTTTTTACTTTCTTCTATAGGTGGTGTTATAAATTCTTTTAATACCTGTACTAACTCCTCTATTGTGTAATACCTTTTAATTCCAAGTAGTCTTTTACCCCCTTTTCCTTTCTCTTTTTTATTATCTTCTATTCCTAATGCCTCTGTTTTCATTTTTAATAAAAGAACTGCTGTAGTCAATATCTTAGATGCTGAAATAAAATCTGGGATTTCCATCTTTCTTATTTCATTTATATATTTATCTGCAAGCTCTACTATATCCACATTCCATGGGTCTATTTCCCCATTTATAACAAGTTTTAAAATTATTTGGAACGGATTTTTATTAACCTTTTTCATTTAATACTAAATCCTCTGGGTTATAGTAAACTTCCTTTAAATATAAACCTTCAGGTGGTGCTATATATATAGCTTTAGCCTGTTCTTTTGAGTTTAATATCTCCTTTAAATCCTCAATTGATAATTTTCCAAAACCAACTTGAATAGCATGTCCTACAATCTTTCTAACCATATATCTCAAGAAATGCGAAGCTGTAATTTCTATATCTAAAATCTCACCATCAAATTTTAGTTTTATATCCCTTATTTCAACTTTTCGTTTTGTTTTAACTTCACCTTTAGACATTGATATTTTACAATCACTATCCTTTATAACCTTTAAAGCATCAATTATCTTCGTTATATCAAAATTCCGAGATATGTACCAACCTCTGTTAACTAAAAATGGATTAGGTTTAGTGTAGATTTTGTATAAATAAGTCTTCCCTTTAGCACTAAATCTGGAATGAAAACTCAAAGGCACTTTTTTTACATCAAGAATTGCTATATCCCGTGGTAAAGTTGCATTTAAGTATTTATATATTTCAATAGGTTTTCTATCTAAATCTGTTTTAAAGTTTGCAACCTGTCCTAATGCGTGAACTTTTGCGTCCGTTCTACCTGAACCTATTAACTTTATTTTATGTTTAAAAAGTATTTCTAATTTGTCTTCTATAATTTGTTGTATAGTCGGTTTATTAGGTTGCTTTTGCCAACCGAAATAATTTGTTCCAATGTATGCTATTTTTAAATAGTAGTTAACCTTTTCCATTACTGAATAACTTTACCTATTCTGTCAAATCTTATCCCAAATATAGATTTATTTGGGTCTATTGAAAAGTATATAACGAATGCTTCACCTATTATGTAGTCATCTGGAACAAATCCCCAAAATCTACTGTCCCTACTGTTATCTCTGTTATCTCCTAAAACAAAGTAGTGTCCTTTTGGTACTTTTATAGGTCCAAAATCTTTTCCTTCTCCTTCAATTATCTCCATAACGGTATATTTATGGACTGTACCGTCTTTACGTGGTATATATTCATAGTACATAGATGTATAACTATCATTTTCTTTAAATTTTCCTATATACTCTCTCCTTAAAGGTTTACCATTTATATAAACAATATCGTTTTTTACTTCTACAACATCCCCCGGTAATCCTATAACTCTCTTTATAAAGTCTATTTTTGGATTTTCTGGATATTTAAAAACAATAACATCTCCCCTGTCAGGTGTAGTTAATCTGTTTTTATAAGAACCGATTTTTGAAAAAAATAAATCTAAAGACCAATCTCCGTATACAAGTTTATTAACTAATATAAAATCACCTACTAAAAGTGTTGGTTTCATAGAACCTGACGGTATATTAAAAGCTTGGGCTAAAAAAGCCCTTATAAATATAATAACGAGTAGTATTACAGCAACAGATTTAACAAAGTTTATTATATCTCTCTTAGATTGAGTATTTTTACTTTTTCCATCCTGTTTTTCTTCCATTTACCTACCTTCAAAAATTAGTTCCAAATTCACATAATTTATACTTTAAATTATTGTCTATAGCAAGTTAATAAGTAAAAAATAAAGTTATAATATTAAAAAAATTAAAAATTAAGTTAATGAGGTAAAAAATGTCTGTAGAATTGGAACATTTAGGAAATTTTAAGAGAGATTATTTTTGTGGAGAATTAACAGAGGCAAATATAGGGGATGAGGTTAGACTTTTAGGTTGGGCGGAAAGTGTCAGAGACCACGGAGGGGTTATATTTATAAATTTAAGGGACAAAGAGGGGATAATTCAGATAGTTATAGACCCTTCTTTATCGCCTAAAGAAGCTTACAAAAAAGCAAAAAGGGTAAGAACAGAGTATGTTTTAGCCGTTAGAGGTAGAGTTAGAAGAAGACCTGAAGGTACAGAAAATCCTAAAATACCAACTGGAAATATAGAAGTTATAGTTGACGAGTTAAAAATACTTAATACCTGTGATATTCTTCCTTTCACTATAGAGGATGATATTGATGTAAAAGAGGAGGTAAGACTTAGATACAGATACTTAGATATTAGAAGACCTTCTATGTTAAAAAAGCTGACACTGAGACATGAAGTTTATCAGGCGACTAGAGAGTATTTAGCTGGTAAAGGATTTTTAGAAGTCGAAACTCCTATGTTAACCAAATCAACCCCTGAAGGTGCAAGGGATTTTTTAGTTCCCTCAAGATTAGAGAAAGGAAAATTTTATGCATTACCTCAATCACCACAGTTATTTAAACAGATACTAATGGTAGGTGGTATAGAGAGATATTTTCAGATAGTAAAATGTTTTAGAGATGAAGATTTAAGGAAGGATAGACAACCTGAGTTTACACAGATAGACTTTGAAATGTCTTTCGTTAATGAAGAGGATGTTATAACTATTTCAGAAGGTTTAATACACCATCTATGGAAAAAAGTTTTAGGTATAGATTTAAAACTACCTTTCCCTAGAATGAGTTATAAAGAGGCAATAGAGAAGTATGGTACTGATAAACCTGATTTAAGGTACGGTTTAGAGTTAATAGATTTATCAGATATTGCAAAGGAAGTAGAATTTAAAGTTTTCAGGTCTGCAGTGGAAAATGGAGGATTGGTAAAAGGTATTAATATTAAAGGTGGTGCTAAGTTCTCAAGAAAAGAGATAGACGAGTTAACTAAAGAGGCTATAAATTTCGGTGCAAAGGGAATGGCTTGGATAAAACTTGAAAAAGGAAAGGCAACCTCTCCTATTCTAAAATTCTTTACTGAAGAACAGAAAAGCAGATTGTTTGAGAGAATGGATGCTAAAGATGGAGATTTATTAATTTTCATAGCAGACGATTACGAAACAACTCACAGAGTATTAGGATTTTTAAGAAGATTGATAGCAGAAAAGATGGATATAATACCTAAAGATGTATGGAAATTTACTTGGATAGTTGATTTTCCACTTGTTGAGTGGGATGATGAAGAAAATAGATTAGTAGCTTTACACCATCCATTTACAAGTCCTAAAGATGAGGATATAGACAAGTTAGATGAGGCTATCCAAAACAAAGATATAGCTCTCTCCTTTAAATCAAAGGCTTATGATTTAGTTTTAAATGGAGAGGAAATAGGAGGAGGTTCTATACGTATTCACAGACCTGATATTCAGAAAAAAATGTTTGAGTTATTAGGTATATCAGATGAGGAAGCAGAAGAAAAATTCGGATTTTTAATAAGGGCTTTAAAGTATGGTGCTCCACCTCATGGAGGATTGGCATTTGGTCTAGACAGAATTTTAGCGTTAATGACAAATTCAGATAGTATAAGAGAAGTTATAGCCTTTCCTAAAACCCAAAAGGGTATATGTCCTTTAACTGACGCTCCAGACTTTGTAAAAGATGAACAGTTAGAGGAATTAGGAATAGAAGTTGAGAGAGAGTTGGAAAAAGAATAATAGAACAATAGTTAAATAATAGAACAACAGTTATATGGAAAGATTGGTTGGCTACTTTTATCAGTTAATATATATACTTTTCTTCCTTCCTATTTTTTCTTTATTAACTAAAAAGAAAGGATACAGTTTAAATTTTAAAGATAGATTTTTTCCTGATTGTGAAGAAAACAAAGAGTATATATGGTTTCACTGTGCAAGTGTTGGAGAGTTAAATTTAGCTAAACCTTTAATTAACAAATTAAAAAAAGAGAATAATATTTTAATAACTGTTTTTTCTCCTAGGGGATTAGATTACGGAAAAAAAGAGTTTAACGATGTTAAAGTTATACCTTTACCTTTTGATTTAGCTTTTTCTATAAACAGATTTTTAAACTCTTACAGAATAAAACTAGGTTTAATTGTTGAAGAGGAATACTGGTTTAATCTGTTAACAATATCTTCTAAAAGATTTCCTATATTATCTGTAAATAGCAGAGTATCAAAAAAATCTTTTAAAAAGTACAAAAAATTTTACTTTTTTTACAGATATATTTTTAATTCCTTTTCTAAATATTTAGTTCGTTCTGAAACAGATTATCTCTATCTAAAACAGTTAGTAAAGAAAGAAAAGTTAAAATTATGTGGAGATTTAAAGTATATATCTGCCAAACCAAAAAAAGATGTTTATTTAGAGAAAAATAATAAAAAATTAATAATTCTTGCAAGTTCACATTTAGGAGAGGAGGAATTAGTTTTAAAGGTTTTTTCTAAATTAAAAAAAGAAATAGATAATTTAGCTTTACTAATAGCCCCAAGACATTTGGAAAGAGTTAAAGAGATAGAAGAGTTAATAAAAAAGTTTGGATTAAATTATTCTTTAAGAACAGAAAATAATAATATAGAAAAAGATGTTTATATACTTAATACACTTGGGGAGTTATCAGGAATATATAAATATGCAGATGTGGTCGTAATGGGTGGTACATTCGTTGATATAGGGGGACACAACATTTTAGAGGCTTTATATTTTAATAAACCTGTAATAGTCGGTCAATTTACCTATAAAATAGAAGATTTAGTAAAAAAATTTAGTGAATATGGAATTGTTATAAAGGCTGAAACAGAGGAAAAACTTTTAAATTCTTTAAGAGAGTTTTTATTAAATAAAAAAAGAGTTAAAAACTTTTCACTAAACTGTTTATCAGAAAAAATTTTAAGTTGTTATGAAAATGAAATTTTAAAGTATTTAAAAAGTTAAAAAAGAGAACGAAAGAGGAAAACTAGATTTTATATAAATCCTAGAAATTCCAATCTAATGATAAACCTATAGAATGTTGAGAGTTTTTAGCACCATAATAAGTTCCATTAGTATCAGTTATCTCAACTTTATTTTCAAATGCATATACATAAGACATATTTAAAGTAAAATGTTCTGTAAAGTGATAACCAAATCCCATTGTAATATGGTGTTCTGTTATAGCTGGAAAACCAATAAGATTAAAGAAAGCTATATTGCTATCTGAAAAAACTCCTGATAAATTAGGAATAGTTTTATTCCTTGTCGTAGAAACATTAGTTTCATCTTTTATAGGAGATTTAGCATAGTTATAACCTAGTCTTAAAGCTAATTTAGGATTAACTTTGTATTCTCCACCAACTGCAAAAACCCATTGGTCATCCCATTTAAACTGTTTATATCCATCTGCATCAGACCAATTTATCCATCTAATATCAAAACCCACCTTTAAGCTTTCAAAAGGTCTATATCCTATACCAACTGAAATTTCTTGAGGCTGTTCGAGTTTTAGGTCTTCAAAAGTCCTGCTAGCACCATCTGTATTATAAAGAACATTTCTATATTTCATAGAAATAGGTGATTGATAATAAGCCCCTAAACATATATTATCTACGGGTTTAAAGTTAAAACCTACTGAAAAACCTATTCCATAGGCATTAGCTGTACCGCCACCATGATTATTACCACCAGAATCTAAATATCCCATATCTAATGCTCCCCAAGCTAAATGCAATGCAGCACCTACAGCAAATTTTTTATTAACTTTATAACCTATAGCAGGGACTAATCTCATAAATTGTAGATTAGAATGCATCTGACCTAGATTTTGATGTTTATCTCTATAATCAACTCCCATTCCTGACACACCGTAAGCACCGAACCCAACTACAATTTGGTCGTTTATTTGGTCGGTAATCGCCACTTCAGGGATTATAAACACATTTGCATCACTTGATACCCAACCACTGTCCACACCGCCAGCAGAAACCCTGCCTTTTACCTGAGGCATAAACAAAATCCCACCAAAGCTTAAATTAAAGCCTTTCTGTCTAGCTAACCAACCGGGATTTCTAAATATAGCGTCTGTTGGTTCTAAACATATTCCTGTTCCTAGACCACCCATAGCTCTAGAAGCAGGAGATACTCCAATTAAGTTATCTCCGTTCGTTGCTAAAGCCAACTGGGAAGTTAATCCTAAAGCCACTAATGATAAAGACAATTTTTTTAAGTTTTTCATAGCTAAGCCTCCTATATAAAAACATAATTATTATATTTTTTTATATTAATTATCTTAATAACAGAATATATGTAAAAATGAAAATTTATAGTTGTCAAATACTAACGGAATATACCAAATGATTTTTCTGGAAGTTAGATGTCATTGAAATTTAAAAATTAGAGGCAGTTTTTAAATTATTTAATAAAAGCAAAATATAAAAAAAAGAAGTTAATCTAAAAATCAAACTGGGTGGAAAGTATAAATTCAAACTCTTCGTTTTTGTTTTCAAAAATTCTATATCTCATATTTATATCACTACCTAGTCTTACACCTATTTCATACCATCCGCTATTTCTATAGGTTTCACTGTTGGTTAAAGCTCTAGATATGGCTAAATAAATTCTAGATGTTATATTTCTTTTTGCGTATATAAAAGGTACTAAACCTTCTGTTGGGGAATACTCAGGTCTTATTGATATTTCAACACCGGTATTAAATACACCCTCTCCCGTATCTTCATCTTCTGTCGGTATCATTTTAGATAATAAAGCCCCTAAATCCTTTAGTAAAGGTAGAATATCTGTTGTTAAACCTGCCAATGCAGACGGTAAATCTTTTAAAAATAACATAGACATTATCTCTTCCTGAGATTTCGGCGGTTGGGATATAAAGGTAACATTTGGTTTTTTGATATTACCGAATATATTTATAAAAATCTTTGTATCGTATAGAAAAGTTGAAAGTTGTGCGTTAATTCTAGCTTCATTATTAGAAATATTTATTTCAAGCTTGTTTATACCGTATTTAATTTTCATAAAATTGATTTTTCCACCTAAAATCTTTATAAAACCATTTATAACAGGTTTATAAGCAGTTCTCATTATTCTTATTTTAGATATTGCTACCGCCCTACCAAAAACTCCCCTTATAACCAAAGGATTATCTGTAGATACTGAAAGATTTAAATGTATAAACTTCTTTAAGCTCTCTATCTTCTTATTCCTCTTACCTTCTGTAGATACTAACTTTTGGAACTCTTTATTAATTCTTAATCTTCCAGAGTAGAAAATATCTCCATTTATATAAATATCGTAGCCTAACCAGTTATCCTTTTTATTACTTTTAACAAACTTTATTACCAACTCTCTAGTCGTAATATATCCTGTGAATATACTTTTATATCTTACAGGTAATCTGGAAAGAGTTATAATTATGAAATTTTTATCCTTATTTAGATTTATATTACCTTTAATTCTTAAACTTCCCTGTCCGTAGAGATTTGATGGTAAATTTCCGTATATATCTATATTAACTAAACCACCTTTCCTATAAACAATTTTTAAGTTATTTATATAGATAGGTCTTCTAAAGTCTGAGCTTTTTATTTCCAAATTGTTTGAAACAACTTTCAATTTTAGATTGTCCTTATAGTTCAGTATATTTCCATTAAACTCTATATATATTCTTAAGTCTCCATCTATTCCACCGAAAGCTATTAGGTCTGATACAACATCTTTGTTTAATTTACCGATAATCTGTAGATTTAAATCTTTTTGTAATAAATCATATCTTAAAGTTAAAATTTTACCGTCTATAACACCTTTTATACTTATTGGATTAGCTATAGAGATTTTACCTTTTTTAAAAATAATTTCGGTTTTACCAAGATATATTAATTTTTTGTTTAAACCGTTTATATATACCCCATCTAATAGTAAGTTTCCGCCAATTGCCTTTATATCTATAAAATCTGTAAAAATTTTGCCTGATATTTTACCAGTTTTTATTGAAAACTTATTGTATAAAAAGTTTAAACTCTCGGAATTAAAACTTAAAGAGAATAAATTATTTTTTCTTTCTATAGAGTAGTTTATACTGTTTTTAGAAACATATTTACCGATTGATAACTTAGATTTAACAATACCATCAATTTTATCAAAACTTCCCTTACCGTATATTTCAACCTCAGGCTTTACTGTTAAACCTGCTACTTGAGATGGTATAGATAGATTAACTTTAAATTTTTTTATAATTTTATCATTAATATTTAATTTAACATCTCCGTTAGAGTAGATTTTCTTTAAAAACTCCTTTCCTTTTAGTTCAAAATATGTATTTAACTCATTATTCTGAAACTTACCTTTTATGTATAACTTTTCAAATATTTTAGCTTCTTTGGAAGATTTATTTTTAACAGCAAAATTTAAACTAATTTTATCTCCTTTTAGCCATCCTTTTAGACTTAAATCTATTTTTTCGTTATACTTATTAATTTTTAAATTAATATTTTTAGAATTAAAACTTATATCTAACTGTTTACCTAAATTAAAACTTAGATTAAAAGAACCGCTTATCCGTGTTAATGCTAAAGCTTTATTTAGAAATTCAGGAAATTTAGTGGAAGTTAGATACTTTTTTAAATTCAAGTTTTTTGTTTCAACACTAAATTCTCCTTTTCCCTTTAAAAGATTAAAATCTAAAGATAAGTCTATATCTTCCTTAAAAGCATTAAGATAAAGATTTTTATCTTTAAAAATTAGTTTAAGATTTAAACTTAAAGAATGAAGTTTAGTATTATCATAACTTGCATTTTTTATATCTATCTTAAAATTTGCCTTTAAGTTATCTGTTTTTCCTGATACGGTACCGTTTAAATCAGTTAAAAGAGTAATATTTTTATCATTTATAAATCTAATCTTAGACAGTTCAAGATTTCTACTGTTTACTAACAGGTCTAAACTATTTTTATCTATGGAACCATTTATCATAATAAATGAGTTATTATTGTTTACAAACCTTAATATTATAGGTTTTATTGAAAACTGTTCACCGAAATATATCTTCCCATTTAATAAACCATTCTTGTACTTTAAACCGTAGAGGTAAACATCATTTAAATTAAACTTAGTATTTATAATGTTTTCCTTGAGATTTATACTTATATCTCCATAAAGATATAGATTTATATAATTTTCTAATTCTTTAGATTTCTTACTCAAGTTTTGAAAATATTTAAATAAATCTCCTGAGTATATTCTTGGAATTTTTATATCTATAAAATTATCTTTTTGATTAAATAAATATTTAAAATTTTTATTATCTAGTTCAACTCTTCCAGATATAACTTTATTTTTTAAATCAATATTATTAACAACTTTTATACCTTTAAACTTAATACTATCTGATTTTATATCTCTAAAATTAATTGGAATATTCTTTATTAACAAACTGTCTACATTTAAAATTATCTTTTTAACAGGATTAGATATATTCCCCCTGCTAATATCTCCTTTTATACCATTTATTTCTATATTGGACGGTTTTATATTTAGCTTATCTATTGAAAATCTATTATTTAAAATAAATAGGTTTTCAAAATCCGATTTTAAATAAACATTTCCATAAACTTGTGATACAGTTAATAAATCTTTAAAGTTAAACTTATCTAAATAAAAGTTTGTCCTGATATATATATTCTTCTTATCTCCGGAAATTAGTACTTTTAAATCCAACCTTTTGTTTTTTGCACTTAACGGAACATTAAGATTAAAATTACTAAAATCAAAAAAAGATTTTTCAACTCTGATTTTTTTCGGAAATAAATTTTCAAATGATGTTCCTTTTAAATCTTTAATATTATAAGCAAGATATATATAAAACGGATTTAGGACAAATTTATTATTTTTTATAAAACCCGTTATACTTTTAATATTAGCAAAGACTTTATTATCGTAGTTAAATTTAACACTTCCAGATATTTTATTATTTTTTAAATATAAGTCTTTTATATAAGTTTTTAATTTTATATTGTTAGGTGAATTTATATAATTAAACTCTATTCTTTTTACATCTACTTGAATTAGTTTAGAATATCTCGGAATATATTTTAAAAATTGTGGATATTCAAACTTTTCTACCTTTTTATCAATTTTTATCTGCTTTAAATTAATATCAAAATTATCGGCTTTTAGTTTTATCCTTAAAGGATTAAAATTTAAATCTATGTCTAAATCACTTCCATTTATGTTTAACTGTTTAAACTTGTCATTTAATGTTATCTTCAGCTTTTTAGTATGTAGATTAAAAATATCTAAATGATACAATCCTATCTTGGTATTATGTGAAGGATAAATATATATCCAATCTTTACCTATAGATATGTAAGTATTTTCTGAAAGGATATAAATAATTATAACTAATGTCATAGAAATAATTTCTAAAAGTATAAAAACTGTTAATAAAAAAATCTTAAAAAAATTTAATATTTTAGATATAAACTTCTTTATATTTTTTAACATATCCTTTAACTTTTAAAATTTATTATTAAATATAAAGTTAAAATCTTTTTTTATAAATTTTAAAGGTTTTTGTTTTTCCCAAATAAGCTAATAGATAGTCAATTCTTAAGAGATTAAAATTACACGATGATAAGATGTGTTTATTTTATATTAAGCTGTAAAGGAATTAGTTACGTTTAAAATCTCTATACCAACTGGCTTATTATCTTCTGAATAATCAACTATAATATTAGGTGTTAACTCTTCCGTATATTTTATTTTTTTTATTTGTTAACTTTATATATAACCTTTGTTAAATATATATATTCTGTATTTCTATATTCTCATTGCATTACTGTACAAAACCAGTTTTTGTTATTTAATTAATCGTATGATATTATTAATATAACGCTGTTATAAAATTAAGGAGGTTTTTATAAATGGCTACAGCTACAGATAAAGAAACAATTGAGATTAGATGGCATGGAAGGGGAGGACAAGGAACTGTTACAGCCGCAAAAATGTTAGCATCAGCGGCTATTATAAAAGGAAAACATGGACAAGCAATGCCAGAGTTTGGATTGGAAAGGTCAGGAACTCCTGTTAAAGTATCTACAAGAATATCCAATGATATAATAAATACAAGAGCACCTGTTGTTAATCCACAGATAGTTATAATAACAGACCCTTCTTTAATGTTTACAATCAAAGACCAAATAATAAGTGGTACAGATGAGAACACAGTCTTTATAGTAAATACAAACTTTCCAGCAGATAAAGTCAGAAAAATTTTAGGAATACCTAACAACCAGTTATGGATAGTTGACGCTTCTAAAATAGCTTTAGAAGAGTTTGGTAGAAACATCCCTAATACTGCAATGCTAGGAGCAGTCGCTAAAGCTACAGGTATAGTTGATTTAGATGCAGTAAAACAAGAAATAGAAGAGGCTTTCTCTGCAAGCTCTAAGTTAAGGGCTTTAATACCTCAAAACTTAAAAGCTTTAGAAAGGGGATACAACGAAGTTTATAAAGCTGATTAATGGCTTTTCTCATACATAAAAAAATCAAACAGTGTTATAAAATTTAAATTAATAAAATTAGATTAATAATTGGAGGTTTTTATAGATGAGTTATGAATTAAAACCTTGGCATGAAATACCTGTAGGTTCAATTGTTCCTGAAGCAGGTTCAAGTAAAGTTAACAAAACAGGTTCTTGGAGAATGTTAAGACCTGTGTTAAATTACGACAAATGTACCCACTGTTTAATATGTTGGATATTCTGTCCAGATGACAGTATACCTGTATCACCTAAAGAAAGATTTGAAACGGATTTTGATTACTGTAAAGGTTGCGGTATATGTGCAGTTGAATGTCCATACAATGCTTTAGAGATGGTTCCTGAAATGGAAATTAAATTAAAAGAGTTGGAAGAACAATTAGGCTAATTAATGGGAGGGATAAAATATGGCTCAAAAAAAAGTTATAGCTTTAACTGGTAATCAGGCTGCCGCAGAGGCAATGAGACAGATAAATTTTGATATAGCGGCTGTTTACCCAATATCACCACAAACAGAATTAATGGGATTTTTCGCTGAATATGTTGCTAATGGAGAAGTAGATACAGAAATGATAGCAGTTGACGGTGAACACTCTGCTATGGCTGCATGTATTGGAGCTGCAGCGGCAGGAGCTAGAGTTATAACTGCATCAGCAGGACCTGGAATAGCATATATGGTAGAGAACCTATATGTAGCTTCTGGAATGAGACTTCCTATAGTTTTACTTGACGTTAACAGAGCATTATCAGCACCTCTGTCTATTCACTGTGACCATGCAGACAGTATGTTAACAAGAGATACAAGCTGGATTTCTCTATTCTCTGAAAATGCACAGGAAGCATACCACAACATAATAATGGCTACAAAAATATCAGAAAAAGCTCTATTCCCTATAATTGTTAACTACGATGGATACATAGTTTCCCACTCTATAGAAGATGTTGAGATACTTGATGATGAAACTGTTAGAAACTTTGTAGGTCCTTCAGATATTCATAGAATACCTTATCCATTATTAGATGTGAAAAAACCTGTTACATACGGAGCTACTGCTCAGCCTGATTACTATACAGAATGTAAATATCAACAGCATGTAGATTTCTTAAAAGTTTACGATATAGTTAGAGAAGTATTTAACGAATTTGCAGAGATAGCAGATGTTAAGTATGACTTTATAGAAGAGTATAAAACTGAAGATGCAGAGTATATTGGTATATCTATGGGTTCATCTTTCGGAACATTAAAAGATGTAGTTGATATACTAAGAAACCAAGGTAAAAAAGTAGGAGCAATTAAAATAAGACTGTTTAGACCATTCCCTGTTAAAGAGTTGGCAGAGGCTCTCTCAAATGCTAAAGGTGTAGCTGTATTAGACAGGGCAGATTCCTTTGATGGAATAGGAGGACCTTTATTTAAAGATGTATCCACGGCAGTTATGATGTCTCAAAATAGACCATTTATTCACAATTTCATCTATGGTTTAGGTGGCAGGGAAGTAAAAGAGGAAGATTTCTTAAAAGCATTTGATAGATTAGAACGCCTTGAAAAAGGCATTGAAACAAGAGATAGATTTGTAGAATACTTACAGGTGAGGGAGTAAAGATGGCAAAAAAAAGACCAATAGCTTTATTATCAGAATTAGCTTCACATAAAGATACTTTTGGCGGTGATATGCCTTTAGCACCGGGACACAGAATGTGTATCGGTTGTGGAATACCGCCTATAGTTAATGAAGTATTATTAGCAATAGATAAACCTACTGTGGTAGCAACCGCTACAGGTTGTTTAGAGGTTACAACTGGAGTTTATCCTGTTACTGCTTGGAATACTCCTTGGATACACGTTAACTTCCAATCTACAGGTGCAGTTATTGGAGCAATAGATGTTGCTTATCAGGTTTTAAAGAAAAAGGGAGTTTTAAAGGAAGATGAGGGGATAGAATTTGTTGCATTTGGAGGGGACGGTGGAACATACGATATAGGATTTCAGGCTCTATCTGCAGCTGTAGAAAGGGGACACAACTTCCTATATGTTTGTTATAACAATGAAGGATATCAGAATACGGGATATCAGAGGTCTTCAGCTACACCAATAGGTGCATATTCAAAAACAACACCTGTTGGTAAAGTTCGTGTAGGTAAACAGGAACCGAGAAAAGACCTTACGATGATTATGGCAGCTCATGGAATACCTTATGTTGCTCAGGCTTCTCCCCATATATTTAGAGACCTTACAAGAAAAACTAAGAAGGCTATCTCAATGCCAGGATTCAAATTTATAAATGTCCTTGAACCTTGCACACTCTCTTGGAGATTTTCACCGGAAGATACAATGAGACTTGCAAAACTTGCTGTTGAAACAAGATACTGGCCTGTATTTGAGGTTATCAATGGTAAGTACTGGAAAGTGAATATTAAACCAAAAAGACCTAAACCGATTGAAGAGTACATTGCGGCTCAACCAAGATGGAAACATGTTCTCAAGTATCCTGAAGTTCTTGAAAGAATACAGAAAGAAGTTGATGAAAAATGGAACTTACTCCTACACCTTGAAGAGATGTCTAAGAAATTAGCAGAAGAAGAGGGTGTAGATTACGAATCACTGTTTAAACTTCCAGAAGAAAATGCATAAAAAGGGAGCCGAAAGGCTCCTTTTTACTCATAAGGTGTGTACTTACTTGACATAAATCTTCCAGCTGTTCTATTCAGAATATCTATCATCTCATCTTTTACTTTCAATAAAAAGCTGTTGAATTTTTTATTGTTTGGAGCATAAATTTTTCCAAGCTCCATCACATCTTCAACAAGTATTTTTATTTTATTTCCTTCCACATAGACAGCCATCTTACATGGAATGATAACACCAATCGGTTTAAAAATATTTACACCTTTTTTAAGATAATCAGCTTTACATAAAAGGTGTGTTTTATAAGGAGTTTTTATTTTTGCTGTCTTGTCAACATTAATTGTATGTATAATATCCCATCCGTGGTTTTGTATTTCCTCTTTTAGTTTAGAGTTTACCGCATTAAATGAACCTTTTTTTATCACAACAAAGTAATACCCTTTTTCATATTGAACGAAATCTTCGTATGCTGTAGAAGAGCTAAAAGAGAACATAACAAGTATAAAAATAAAAACGACCTTCAAAAACATTTTTATCACCTCCCTAAAAATATACTTTGTATAACTAAATATAAAAATTATATTTTTGCTGTCTATGATTGAAATAAGATATTTTGGACTATAATAAAAAGAAAAAAGGAGATTCAAATTGCAAAATAGTAGAATAGATGAACTGAGAAAGGCTCTTGAGAAAAACCCGAACAATCCCCTTGGTCTTTATGGTCTTGCATCAGAGCTTTTTAAGGCAAAAAGATACGACGAAGCCCTTGTATATTTAGATAGATATCTTTCACTTCATGAAGATGAAGGTGCTGCTTACAGACTTTTAGCCCAGTGCTATCTGAATATCGGTAATATAGAAAAAGCCATAGAAGCTTATGAAAAAGGTATAGAGCAGGCAAAAAAATTCAACCATGAATCTATGGTTGAAGAATTTTCAAGAGAAATAGAGATGTTGAGAGATATGCTTTAGAGGTAACTTTGAAAAAAACTCTTGTCATTAGATTTTCATCTTTAGGTGATGTGATTCTTGCAACATCTGTTATAGAACCTCTCTATAGAAAGAAATACAAGGTGGATTTTTTAACATTCAAACCTTTTGACCAGCTTTTTATTAATGACTACAGATTAAATAGAGTCATTGCTTTGGATAAAAAAGATTTAAAAAGCGTAAAGCAGATAAAAGATTTAGCTAAAAATTTGAACCACTACGATTTTATTATAGATTTACATGCAAATTTCAGAACAAAATTGCTTTCCTTTTTCTCAGAAAGACCTTTTATTGTTTATAACAAAAGGTCTTTTAAAAGGAGGATGTTAACAAATCGTTTTTTTAAAAAGTTTATTAACTTATCTAATTTTAATGTTTTAAACGCATACCAGG
>QNZF01000025.1 GCA_003978485.1 Persephonella sp. | reverse complement strand
GTTGATAGAACTGCTGATTTAACTTGATATAATATTATCGGTAAGATTTCTTCAAATCTTCTTAATTCATTAGGTGAATGGTGTATGTGAACCTCTTCTAAAATGTTCCCAAACTTATCGGCAACAAAGAATAGATTAACGTTATCTTTTACAAAATCACTTAAGATAAGTTCGTTCTCCATCTTTCTATAATCTCCTCTATATTTTCTTTTTTACTACCATACTTTTCTAAATAAGCAGAGTAAATCTCTTGGATGGTAGTTAGTAAAAATCCTAAAGGTGCCTTCTTTTTATTACCAATTACACATATAAATACTTCTGTGTCAGGTGTGGTTATAACCATTGTGTAGTCTTCTGCCTCTGTAATGTCAGCAAATGTATCTTTTGAGATATTTTTTAAGATGTTGATAATTGGGAAAATACCAAAATAAACATTTTCTTCTGTCCAACCACTGGGTAAATATCCTTCTAACATCATACCTTCAGAACTTAATATAAATAAACCATCAATTAAATCTTTGTACTCATTTAGTTTGTTTTCCATGTTTCACCATTTCCTCTAAAAGTTTTTTTATCAACTCTTGTGTATTAATATTTTTCAAAGCTGATATTAAAATAATTGGAACATTATAATCACCAAAAGCTTTTTTTATTTCGTCTAAACTTTTTGCATCTGGTAAATCTTGCTTATTTGCCGCAATTATGAAAGGAGCAGGATGTCTCTCCATAAAAAAATCTATCTGTTCCATTGTATCTTCCCATAATTCAGGCTTGGTGCTATCTATTAAAAATATATATCCTTTTGTTCCTACGCCAATACTATCCCATATAAAAGAAAATCTAGATTGACCGGGAATACCGAACATATGAAGAGCTAAATTTCCTATACTGAGTTTTCCCCACTCTGCCCCAACTGTTGTGGTTGTTTTATTAGGGTAGTACTCTTTATCGTCTCCCAATCCTGATAGTTTAGCTTCAGTTAAAACAGGTCTAACATGGCTTATGCCTTTTATAAGTGTTGTTTTACCTGCACCAAAATGACCACCTACAACTATTTTTAAATTAGCCATTTATTATTAACTCCAATTTTTGTTTTATATATTTTAAACCTATATTTCTAAAGATTTATATGGAAGTATCACTTTTATATTTTATTATATAAATGAATGGTAGTGCAAAAGTTTTAAGTAAAAGCAAGCGAAAAATTTTTATGATTTTAATTAAAATCTGAAAGTTATATTTAACTTATAATTAATATCTTAAATCTTAAATATGTTATGGAGCTTTAAATGACTAAAGAACCCAAAATTTTTATTTATAAAGGACATCCAAGTAAAGTTAAAACTCAAGTTGCAGAACTGTTTGATTTTGATAATGCGGAAACATATATGGAAGTGCCTTTTGAGTATTTTTTAGATTTACCTGAGGAGGAAAAGGCATTTATAGAAGGTTTTAACAAGTATATTGATGGTGATTACAAAGGCTCTAGGAAAGAATTAGCTAAAGCTTCCGACAAGATAATGGAAGCTAAATATATGTTCGCATTGGTAAGTTATTTAATTGGAAGACTGAAAGATGCACAACTTATGATGATTAATTTTAAACCTGATTGGAAAAGATTTATTCAAACTTGGCGTGTACCAATTTTAGTAGTTCCATTCCAGACAGGAAATAAAGCTTTGTATATTGCCTTAGATGAAAAAGGTTTACAGGCTTTAAATTACCTCTTGGAAGGGAAATCAGCAGAAGAAGTGGCTTTTTTACTTGGTTTATAAATAAAAAGAAAAAAACTATATCTTTAATATTTTTTTGAAGAATTCTATAAATCTTTTTAAAACATCAAGTATACTTTCTGATTTTTCATCTTTCTTAACAGGGACTTCTCCTTTACCTTTAACCTGTAGCTTTTCCTTTAATTTTAATAAATCTTCTTCTCCTTCTAGTCTTTCTTTAACATAATCTTCACCTTTAACATTTCTAAGATGCTCTACAATATCCATAAAGACTTCAAGTGGATTAAACGGTTTTTCAAGTATAGCAGTAACTCCCATATACTCAAAAAATTCCTTTTCCTCCGGAGTTATTTCACTGGTTAACAGGATAAAAGGTACTTCTATATGTTTATCTTTCTTTTTTAAATAGGACAAAATCTCCCAAGTTGGCATATTATTAACTCTCTTTTCTGCAACAATACCGTCTATATCTTCTTCACTATCTATTATATTTTTAGCTTCTTTTATATTTGTAACCTGAATGATTTCAGAACCACTTAGTTTAGCTACTTCCTGAAGTACCTCATATGTTTCCTTATCGTCGTCAAGTAAAACGATTTTCATCTTTATACCTCTTTTAAAAGTTTAGACAAACTGGATTTCTGGTAGTTTATCTATAAAACCTTTTTTATACGCTTCCTCTAAAAATAATTTTACAGCTTTTCTTCCCCTTTCTCCATAATCAATTGTTAAATCATTTACATACATACCTATAAATTTATCTGCTTTTTCTTTATCCATACCTCTAGCAAACTTTAAAGCATATTCAACAGCTTCTTCTCTATGCTCAATGGAATATTTAATACTTTCCCTTAAAATCTCAGATACATCTTTAATAACTTTTTCCCCTAAATCTTTTCTTATAACATTCCCACCTAAAGGTAAAGGTAGCCCTTCCGTTTTTTTATACCACCATTTACCTAAATCAACTATACATTTAAGCCCTTCATCTGAGTAAGTTAACTGTCCTTCGTGAATTATTAAACCTGCGTCAACTTTACCTTCCTTTACTGCAGATATAATCTCGTCAAAGTTTATCACTTCATAATTAAATTTATTTGTTCCTAAATACAAGGATAATGACAAAAATGCAGAGGTTAACGTACCGGGAACAGCTATTTTTTTGTTAATCAAATCTTCTGGAGATATTTCCTCTTTTGCTACAACCATAGGACCATAGTTGTCCCCCATACTTGCACCACTTGATAGTAAAGCGTATTTATCTGCAACGTATGGAAATGCATGAATTGATATTGCACTTACTTCGTATGTTCCCTTTAAAGCTTCTCTATTTAATGTTTCTATATCAGATAGAACATCTATAAACTCATAACCTTTAGTATCTATTTTGTTTTCGTTTATAGCATAAAACATGAATGCATCATCACTGTCTGGGCTGTGGGCAACCCTTATAACTTTTTTCTCCATTTTATCTCTCCCTCTGTCCTAAAATAAATTCTTCAACCATCTGTTTAGCTTTCCAATCTGGATATTGTATAGGTGGATGTTTCATTGTGTAAGCAGATATTGAATATAAAGCCCCTCCTATACCTCTGTCTCTAGCAAGTTTTGCACATCTTATAGCATCTATAGCAACACCTGCACTATTTGGAGAGTCTTCAACATCTAACCTTAACTCCAAATGCATAGGAACATCACCAAAAAGCCTTCCCTCTATTCTTATAAATGCTACTTTTCTATCCTTTAACCATGGAACATAGTCTGAAGGACCTATATGTATGTTTCTGCTATCCATCTGATATGGAATTAAAGAAGAAACAGCCTCAGTTTTTGATTTTTTCTTAGTTGCTAGTCTAGTTCTTTCCAACATATTTAAAAAATCTGTATTTCCACCAACATTTAATTGATAAGTTCTGTCTATTTTTACACCTCTATCTAGTAAAAGTTGAGTTAAAACTCTGTGTGTTATTGTTGCTCCAACCTGAGATTTTATATCATCACCTATAACTGGAATTCCCTCTACCTCAAACTTTTTTGCCCATTCCTCATCTGAAACTATGAAAGTTGGCATACAGTTTATAAAAGAAACTCCTGCCTTTAAGCATGCCTCGGCGTAAAATCTTGCCGCCTTTTCTGCTCCAACAGGAACGTAGTTTATTAACACATCAGCCTTACTCTCTACTAAGACTTTAACAACAGTATCTAAACTATCTTCCCTATCATCAGACAAAACGAAAGCATTTTCAGGCGGATAATTTTTCATATGTTCAGGATAGCCATCTAAAACTTTTCCCTTTCTTACCTTTACATTTAGCTTTGGTATATCCCTTTTAAATACTGCAGTACAGTTTGGCGGATTAAATATTGCTTCCGCTACATCATAACCAACCTTCCTTGCATCTATATCCCAAGCTGCTACTATCTCCAAATCCCAAGGTTTATAACCTCCAATATCCTCATGCATTAAACCGCTAACATCTATATCTTTTTTTTCTTTATAATAGAAAATACCCTGTATTAATGAACTGGCACAGTTTCCAACTCCAGCTATAGCAACCCTAACTTTTTTATCAGACAAATTAAAACCTCCCTAATATTAACAGTAAAAAATTTTTACATTTCATTGTAAATTATTAACTTTTATTACTCAATAATAGATTTTTGAAATAAAGAAACAAAATATAATTAAAACTAATAGAAAAGTTTTATAATATTAGCAAAATTAGGTTGTATAGGATGTTTAAAAATGAGTGTTGAAAATCAAAAGAAAACCTTAGCCTTTTTAAAGTTATTAATTCAAAATGGTTTAGTTAAACCAGAAAAATTAAAAGAAATAGGCGATATAAAGGATAGAGAGTTTACACAGCTTCTTGAAGATTTAATTGACCATGGAATTATTGATGAAGAAAAGATAAAAGAGTTTTTTGTTAAATATTTTGGCTTAAAACCTTACAATCCTGCTGATTTACCTTTAAATAAAGAGAATGAAGCTCTAAATAAAATATCCTATTCATATATGATGAAGAAAAAATTTGTTCCTTTAGATTATACGGGTGGTAAAGTAATAATTGCAGCTTTTAATCCTGTAGATAAAGAGATTAATCAATATCTAAAATTTATCGGTTTTAATAATATGGAGATTTATGTAGCAACTTTATCTGAAATAATGGATTTACTTAACGAGTTAGCTACCCAAACATCAGCATCTGAGATTTTAGAAGGTATAGATTTGGGAGTTGAGGTTGAGGAAGAAGAGACAAAGGAAGAAGAAGAAACGGCAGAAGAATTAGAAGCTGAAGCAGAAGAAGCTCCTATAGTAAAAGCTTCCAGACTAATCATTGTTAATGCTGTAAAAATGGGTGCTTCCGACATACATATAGAACCTTTTGAAAAGGAAGTGAGAATTAGGTATAGAATTGACGGTATATTAAGGACTGTCCAAAGATTTCCAACGGCTATAAAAGACGCTCTAGTGGCAAGATATAAAATAATGGCTAATCTAGATATAGCAGAAAAGAGAATTCCACAGGATGGAAGGATAAGAATAAAGATAGAAGGAAAACCGATAGACCTAAGGGTTTCAACTTTACCTACAGTTTACGGTGAAAAAATCGTTATGAGAATACAGGATGCTCAGGCATACTTAGGTCTTAAACTGGAAGATTTAGGATTTGAAGAAGATGATTTAAAGAAGATAAGGAAAGCTATATATAGTCCTTGGGGAATGGTTTTAGTTACAGGTCCAACAGGTTCAGGTAAAACGACTACTTTATACACTGCTTTAATGGAAAGAAATAAGGAAGATGTAAATATATCTACAGCTGAAGACCCTGTTGAAGTTGCTATACCGGGCATTAATCAGGTTCAGGTTAGGGAAGAAATAGGATTAACATTTGCAGTTGCGTTAAGGGCGTTTTTAAGACAAGACCCTGATATTATACTCGTTGGAGAGATTAGGGATAGGGAAACGGCGGAGATTGCAATTAAGGCTGCTTTAACTGGTCACTTAGTTTTCTCCACATTACACACAAATGACGCTCCATCATCTATTACTAGATTGATAGATATAGGTGTTGAGGAATTTTTAGTTGGAACAGCTGTTAACCTAATATTAGCTCAAAGGTTAATAAGAAAGTTATGTAATAACTGTAAACAACCTGCTCCCTATCCACCTGAATTTTGGAAAGGTTTAGGGTTTTCTGATAAAGATATAGAGGAAGGTAAATTTTATATACATAATCCTAAAGGTTGTGAAAAATGTAATAAAACTGGATATAAAGGAAGGACAGCTGTCCATGAGATTTTAGAGGTTGATGATGATATAAGAAAGGCTATATTGAATGGAGCTAACGCTTCCCAATTAAAAGAATTAGCTGTAAAAAAAGGAATGAGAACACTATATCAAAGTGGTCTTTTAAAAGTGAAGAAAGGATTAACAGATTTAGCAGAAGTTGAAAGGGTTCTTATGAAATAAACTTTTCTCTTTTATATCTTTTCTTTCATATTGGAAAAATTCACATCACTTTGAATTGTTTTTGTTAAATAAAAAATTTAATATTCAACAAACCCTTAAAATACTTACAATTTTTAGCAGTTTTCTATTGGTATAATTTAGTTTAAATTTATCAACAGAGGTTTAAATATTATGTTTAGAATTTTTATACTGTTTTTAGCTATCTTATTAACTTTTTCCTGTGGTGAGGTAAGTAAATCTAAAATAATAAAAAAATCAGAAATAGTAAAAGAAGATATAAAAATTAATTATATGTCTATTGACAAAAAGACATTTATACAGAAATGCAATGATTATCTAATTGAAACAAAAGAGAGTAATAATTATTTACTAAATTATTTATGTAAACAGGAATGCGGATACAGTTGTTTAAAAGCCTTCCGTATAACTGATAATCAGCAGTTTTTAAAAAAGGGTCTTTTTTTACTATCTAACGAGTGTAAAAATGGTATAGCAACATCCTGTTTAATATTGGGAGATTATTATTCAAAGCTAGATAATAAAGATAAAGCTATAGAATATTATTCTAAAGGTTGTGATTTAAATAATTCAGTAAGTTGTTATAAGCTTGCATATATTGATAAAAAATCATCCCTCAATCATCTATTAAAAGCCTGTGAATTGGAATATCCGAAAGCTTGCTTTGATTTAGGTGCTCTACACTATAAGAAAAATGATTATATAAATGCTGAAAAATTTTTAGGTAAAAGTTGTAATTTAAAATATACTAAAGGTTGTTATTTATTAGCAAAGATATATTTAAAGGATAGTAAAAATATAGATAAAGCATTAAATTATCTTGATAAAAGTTGTTATTTAGATATAGAAAACGCTTGTTTATATATCGGTTATATTTATTACTCTGGTAAAGGAGTAAAGAAAGACAAAATTAAAGCTTTAAAATATTTTAAGTATGCTTGTGATAACCTCAATTCTGGAAAAGGTTGTTCTCTATCTGGAATAATCTTTTATGGAAAAAAACAGAGTATAAATTCAATATGCTATTTGAAAAAAGGTTGTGATTTAAAAGACGGTTCAGGCTGTTTAAGTTTATCTTTGCTTTTTATGAAGGGAGAAATATTCAATAAAAACCCTAATAAAGCAATATACTATTTAAATTTAGCAAAAGATTATGGTGTTAGAAACGATATTATGCAATATCTATGTAAAGCTGGTCTAAAGGAAGCCTGTGGTAAGAAAAAAAGATAACTTTTTATTTAGCTTTTATATAATAAATATTGTTATCAATTTCTATTTTTATTAAATCTGGGAAATCTTTATTTTTATAGCTTTTATAAACTTTTCTGTCTTTAATTACTTCTATAGACAGATTATCAAACTTTCCTAAGTTAACCTTTTTTAATCCTTCTGTTCCAAGTTGCCCATCTATATACGGAAATTCTTCATAAATTAATACCTTTTTATTATCTTCTTCCTGTATTACATACTCAGCTCTAACAAATCCTGTGTAGAATATAGGATAACCTGTATAAAAGGAAAGTCTGTTCTCTGACAAAAGAATTGATATATTTTTATTAGTAGTTTTTTTAGAAAAAATCTGTTTTTCTAACTGGTTGTATACGGATATTTCTTTAACAGCACTATATATCTTTTCAGATGTATAAATGCTACCTTCTATATTTTTTATAAATGTAAAGCCTATAAGTGCAAATAAAACGGACAATAAAGTTATAACTACTATTAACTCTAAAAGAGTAAAAGCTTTTTCTTCAGATATTTTGTTTTTCACCTTAAAAATTTAAACTGAAAGTTTATCTCCCATAGTTTAATAGAAAAAAGGAAAAAAGAAAGAATAATTTTATTTTTCATCTAAAGATTTATGGCAGAACCACCAATCAAAACATTCAATTTCACCTTTCTTAGCTCTTTCCAATCTTTCCTCTTTTTCTTGGATAGATGTAGCAGGTGGTATTATAACTCTGTCTTTTAACACTGGATTTTCTGGCCAATTAGCAGGAGTTGCAACACCATACTTATCACTTGTTTGTAAAGCTTTTACAGTTCTTAATATTTCATTTATATTTCTTCCTACTTCTTGAGGATAGTAAAGTATAGCTCTTACTATTCCTTTATCATCAACTATAAATACAGCTCTAACTGTGTTCGTTCCCTTTTTAGGATGTATCATACCTAGTCTTTTAGCTACTTCACCCATATCGTCAGCTATAATTGGAAAAGTGATTTCATATCCTCTGTTTTCCTTAATCCATTCAATCCATTTAATATGTGAGAACACTTGGTCAATTGATAAACCAATTAATTCACAATTTAATTTATCAAACTCTTCCTTTTTCATTTGAAATGCTACAAACTCAGTTGTACAAACTGGTGTAAAATCTGCAGGATGGCTGAATAAAACGAACCATTTCCCTTTATAGTCATCAGGTAAAGTTTTAACTCCTTGAGTTGTTTTTACAGTTAATTTTGGAAATTCCTCACCTATAAGAGGAAATCTGCTTACTTCTTCCATTTTAATACCTCCCTTTTTAATTTATTTTAAATAATTATATACAAAAATTTATAAAATATCAATCAAATTTTTTATCAATTTTCTACTAAATATTAAATTTAGTCTCTTATACAATTGAACGAAATTTTTAAAACACTGTTTGATTTTTTATGTATAATAATTAATCCAAAATATTTATGAGAAATTGTAAGGAGGTTTACCGTATGGCGAAGGCTAAAATTATATGGACAAAGGTTGATGAAGCACCGCAGTTGGCAAGTTATTCTCTATTACCAATAATGAAAGCTTTTACTAAAGACGCAGATGTAGAGATTGAAGTTAGGGATATTTCTTTAGCAGGTAGAGTATTAGCACAGTTTTCTGACATCTTACCTGAAGACAAAAGAGTTAACGACGATTTAGCATATTTAGGTGAACTTGTATGGAAACCTGAAGCAAATATAATGAAGCTTCCTAACATATCTGCATCCCTTCCACAGTTAATAGCTACGATTAAAGAATTACAGGAACAAGGTTATCCACTGCCAGACTTTCCAGAAGAACCAAAAACAGAAGAAGAAAAAGAAATAAGAGAAAGGTATATGAAATGTGTAGGTTCGGTAGTTAACCCGGTTTTAAGACAAGGAAACTCTGACAGAAGATTAGCGGAGGTTGTTAAAGAGTATGCAAAAAAACATCCACACAGATTAAAAGAAGTTAAGCCTAGCTCAAAATCCCATGTTGCACATATGAAATCTGGTGATTTCTACGAAAATGAAAAATCTGTTATTATCCAAAAAGATACTAAAATCAAATATATCTTTGAAGATGAGAATGGAAACCAAACTGTTCTAAAAGAAGTTGAAGTTGGGCAAGGTGATGTTGTTGATGGTACTTATATGGATAGAGAAAAGCTAAGAGAATACTTTGCAGAAGTTATAGACAGGGCTAAAGAAGACGATATTTTATTCTCTCTACACGTTAAAGCTACAATGATGAGAGTATCTGACCCTGTCATATTTGGAGATGCTATAAGGGTTTACTATAAAGAACTGTTTGAAAAACATGGAAAAGAGTTAGAAGAGATAGGGTTTAATCCAAATAACGGTTTAATAGATTTAGAAAATAAATTATCTAAATTACCTGAAGATAAGCAAAAAGCTATAAAGAAAACTTTAGAGGAAATTTACGCTAAAAGACCAAGAATGTATATGGTTGACAGTGATAAGGGAATTACAAACTTACACAGACCTAACGACGTTATCATTGACGCATCTGTACCGGCAGTTATTAAAAACGGTCTACAAGGTTGGGGACCTGATGGTGAGACAGATGACACAGTTTTATGTATTCCAGACAGAAGTTATGCAACTATGTATAAAGAGATAGTTGAAGATATAAAAGCTAGAGGACAGTTTGACCCTACAAAAATCGGTACTGTTCAAAACGTCGGATTGATGGCAATGAAGGCTGAAGAATACGGCTCTCACGACAAAACATTTTTCCCACCTGCAGATGGAAAAATAAAAGTTGTTGATGAAGATGGTAATGTATTAATAGAACATTGTGTAAACGAAGGAGATATATGGAGAAGTTGCATAACTAAAGATATAGCAATAAGAGATTGGATTAAATTAGCGATAAACAGAGCTAAAGAAACAGGATACCCTGTTGTTTTCTGGTTGGATGAATACAGAGCTCACGACAAAAACTTAATAGAAAAAGTTAAAGAAGAATTACCTAAATATGATATAGAAGGATTGGAGATTTATATAAAAGCTCCTCAAGACGCTATGAAATACACTTTAGCTAGATTTAGAAATGGAGAAAATACAATAGGAGCAACCGGAAACGTTTTAAGGGATTATTTAACTGACCTATTCCCAATAATAGAAGTTGGTACATCTGCAAGATCATTATCTATTGTTCCTCTAATAAATGGTGGTGGTGTATTTGAAACTGGAGCAGGTGGTTCAGCACCTAAACACGTAGAACAGTTTGTAAAAGAAGGACACTTAAGATGGGATAGTTTAGGAGAGTTTTTAGCATTTGTTGAAGCTTTAAAACTTGCTAAAAAACAATTAAAGGCTCTTCACAATAAAGACAATCCAAGAATTGATATAGTGGCAGATGCTTTATCAAAGGCTATAGCTAAATATCTAGACAACGATAAAACACCTAAGAGAAAAGTTGGTCAGTTAGATACTAGAGGTTCTCACTTCTACTTAGCTATGTACTGGGCTGAAGCTTTAGCAGAACAAACTGAAGATAAAGAATTGGCAGAAAAATTTGCTAAAGTTTACGCAGAGTTAAAAGCTAACGAAGAAAAAATACTTGAGGAGATTAAAGCAACTGAAGGTTCTCCTAAAGACATAGGTGGATACTATCATCCTGACGACGAAAAAACTACAAAAGCTATGAGACCTAGTGAAACATTCAACAGAATAATAGACAGTATATAATCTTTTCCCTTTTTTTCTTTTTTTTTATTTTTAAAAATTATTCAAATTTAAAATCTTGCAAAATCCACAAGCTTTGAATTTTCATTAACAAAAAATCTGTAATTATTGGGCTGTTTTTGATGCAATATTTCTAATAGATAGTATTTAAAATTCATTAAATAGATTAATAAATCTAAATGTTCTTTACATATTTTCAAACCTTCATCATGATATTCGTAAGGAAATAAAATTTCTCTTTCATTTATTGTCATATATAAATCTTTTTTATATATTCTCAATTTGGAAAATTTGAAAATATAGAATATATCTAATATTTTTTCTGCGATGTATGGATTAAAAATCCTTTTAGCTTCTATTATTAAATCCGTTTTACTTCCAGCTTGATTTTTATAGTATACTTCCAAAGCTAAAAATTCATTAAACTTAGGATAATCTACCTTAATTAGGTTTTCTTTATTTATATTCTCAAAAAACACATTTTTTATTATAAACTCAATATCTAGCTTAGTTAATTCTTTATTTAGCTCTAAATGATACAGAATACCTTCAAATGTAATCCTTTCTTCTTTGTCAGGAGGAGTGCAATCTTTATCTGTATTACAATCATAAACATCCGTTTTGAACTCTACTTTAACAAAACTGAACTCAAAATCATTGTTAATTGAGCTTATTTTATTTCTTGTACTAACTATATAATACTCTTTTACTATACAACTACAACTTTCCTTGTATATATTAACTTTATCTGTATACTCTATTATTTCACAATCTTTTACTACTTTTTTGTCTAATCCTGTTTTCGTTATATTACATCCGTATACTTTGGTAAGTGGAGTTATAATTTTTTTATAAATTAATTCCTTATAATTATTTTCATTTTTAAACATCTTATATAGGTTAAAAAAGCTTAGAATTGAAAAAGTTATTGTTAAATAAATCCAGTTCTGATGTATAAAATCTATTATATAAATTAAAATAAAGGCTATATAATTCGCTAACTTTATAAAAATAACTAATATAAACTGTGTTATTTCTCCGAAAATTTTAATTATAAAGAGTAATTTTTCTTCAGGTTCTATATCTATACCTAAAATAAAGAAAAATATAGATATTAGTATAAAAATCATTAAACTAAGCCCAATAAGACCCAAATAAGTGCTGGCTACGATTACAGGCAAGAAAAATAGAATACTTGATAAAGGTAAAAATATACTTTGAGATAAAGATAATTTCTCTTTAAAAATAGCATATATTGCAATTAAAATAGCTAACACAATAAGGAGTATTACTGCAAATATACTATCATCTTCATAAAAAAATAGAAGTATTTTTCTAATATCCTCGTAAAATGAGTTAATATTTAAGACAAATGATAATATAGCTAACAAAAAAAATATAACAGCAAAAAATATACTTTTTTTGTATCTAACCTCTCCTTTTAAATATTTACAGTATAAATCTTTGAGACTATCAAGGTTAAAATCATTTGTTTCAGCCATAACAAACTACCTAAAAATTTTTAAAGGGTGATATATATATTTTCATCTCTACTCTCATCTAGTCTGAATACTTTCTTAGGTTTAAAGTTAAACATATTTGCCACAATATTAGATGGAAAGGTCTCTATAATATTGTTGTAGTTAACTATCGCATCGTTATACCCTCTTCTTGCAGCAGCAATCTGACTTTCTATATCGTATAGAGTTCTTTGTAAATCTAAAACATTTTGATTTGCCTTTAACTCTGGATAGTTCTCTACCTGTATAAAAAGTGTCCTTAAATAAGGATTTATTTCTCTGTCTATTTCATTTCTCTTTATAAAATCCTTTTCTTTATCTACTTTATTCCGTAATCTTACTATTTTTTCTAAGGTTTCCCTTTCATATTTCATATAACCTTTTACAATATTTACTAAGTTATCAATTAGGTTAAACTTCATTTTTAGTAAACTGTCTATAGCACCTTTCATATTGTCTATTTCATTCTCAGCAACGATAATTGAGTTATAGATGTTTACAAACTTCCAAATTGCAAACAGGATAATTAAGATTAAAAGGATTAATAACCAATGATTTTGTAAAAGGATTGTTAAATCTTCCATTTTAAAATCCTTCCAAGATTTAATCTTCACCACTAAATTTACAATATAATAGTTGTAATATGCAATTTTATTAATTTAAAATCGTAATCAAATAAAAATACGGAGGTTTAAGATGGCAAAACTTGTTTTTAGAAATTCTGGAAAGGTTATAGAAGATGATAAAGAGATAAAAGAATTTTTGAACAAATACGGTGTTGTTTTTGATAGATGGGGAGTAGAAAGACTTCCTGAGGATTTAAGGAAAAATTACGAGTTATCAGAAGAAGAAGAGAAGGCAATAATTGAAGCTTATAGAGAAGAGTTAGAAAAATTAAAAAAAGAGAAAGGTTATATAACTGAAGATATTGTTATACTTTCCGACAAAACACCTAATTTAGATGCTTTACTGGAGAAGTTTAAAAGAGAACACCATCATATAGATGATGAGGTTAGATTTGTAGTAGATGGCAGTGGAATATTTCCAATAAAAATAGATGGCGAAGTTGTGGAAGTACATGTTGGAGCTGGAGATTTGATAGTTGTCCCTGCAGGTGCTAGACATTGGTTTGAACTTGATGAAAACAGGAAAATAAAATGTATAAGAGTTTTTAAAACTCCTGAAGGCTGGGAAGCTATATATAACGAAAATGAGAAGGCTACTATGAAGGATTAGATATGAGAAAAGTATTAATCTTCCTTCTTTTTTTCATTTTTATTGTAAGTTGTAATAACAAAACTGAAGAAAGCAAAACAAAAAATCTTTCTAAATACATTTTAGTTGATAAAAATGGTAATCCTATTCCATTACCTGAAGATAAACTTATAGTGGTTAATTTTTTAGCTTACTCCTGTGTATCCTGTATGAAAGAGATACCTATAATGAAGAAAGTTATATCTTCTCCTGAATATAGAGATAAGTTTCAAATAATAGGAATAGTGATAGATAGTCCAAAAGGGGATTTATCAGACCCTATATTTCCTATATACACAAATAATAATGTAAACTTTGTCAGATTTCCTGTTGGAGGAACACCTACAACTTACATTATTACACCTGAAGGAAAAAAACTTGTAATAATATTTGGTGCAATAACTGAAGAAAGTTTTAAAAAATTCTTAAATCGGGCTTTGGAAAAATATAAAACTTCCAAAACTAAAAATTAATGTTATAATCATTAAAGCTAAATTAAAAAAGTAATGTTGGGCTTTACTACCAATACTGAAAGTTAAAAGCCTTAAAATATAAATCTCTAGGTTTCTCAGTGTTGGTTAAGCTCCAACCGATTAAAAAGGAGATAATTTATGTCAATTAGTTTCAAAGATTTAAATTTATCAAAGAAAATGTTAAGTTCTTTACAAAATTTAGGATACGAAAAACCTACTGAAATTCAGGAAAAATCCATTCCTTTAATTATGGAAAATCATAACTTGTTAGGACAAGCTCAAACAGGAACAGGAAAAACTTTAGCGTTTGGAATTCCAATAGTAGAGAAAATAAATCCCAAGGACAAAGACCCACAAGCTTTAATCTTAACACCTACGAGAGAGTTAGCTTTACAGGTATCTGAAGAAATAAAAAAGATAAGTAGAAACAGAGGAATTTTTACTCTAGCAGTTTACGGTGGAACTTCAATAGATAGACAGATTAATTTTTTAAAGAACAAGAAAAATCAAATTGTAGTTGGAACTCCGGGAAGAGTTAAAGACTTGATAGATAGAGGTGTTTTAAGGCTAGATAAAATTAAGATATTTGTTTTAGATGAAGCTGACAGAATGTTAGATATGGGATTTATAGACGATATTAGATATATCTATTCTAAATTACCTGAAGAAAAACAGATTTTACTATTCTCTGCAACAATTCCTAACAGTATAATGGCTTTGGCTAAGGAGTTTTTAAAGGATAACTTTAAAATTGTAAAGGTTAAACCTGAAGAAGTTGTTGTTGATAAGATTAAACAGTATCTGTTTAAAGTTAATGAGTTCTCAAGATTTTCCAAATTAAAAGAGCTGTTGAATAAACATTCAGATAAAAAGGCTATTATATTTACAGAGACTAAAAAGAATGTTGATGAGTTGTATAAACTTTTAAAGAAAAATGATTTTAAAGTTGGTGCTATACATGGAGATTTTTCACAGAGGAAGAGAGAGCAGGTATTAAAAGATTTTAAAGAGAATAATATAAATATACTTATTGCAACTGATGTTGCCTCAAGGGGATTAGATATAAAAGATGTTGAGATTGTTTATAATTATAAACTCCCTAATAACGTAGAAAGCTATATCCATAGAATAGGTAGAACTGGAAGGGCAGGAAAGGAAGGAATAGCTATATCCTTTGCCACCAATTCCGAAAAACAGACAGTTATAAAAATATCTAAAATAACAAAAGGTAAAATTAAGCTAATAGATTTCAATATAAACTTTAGTAAAAATTCTAAGAGAAAGATAAATTTTTCATAAATTTCTTATTTATTTTTCTCCTTTAATTCAGTCATATTTTCCATTACAGGTTTAACACCAACTCCAAATTCATAAACTATCTTTCCACCAATTCTTCCCTGTAAAGCTACAATAGAAATAACTATTAAACCTAAGATTAGATAAATACCTGTAAGCCTTATGTCATCCTTTTTAGCTATAAATAATCTAAATGCAATTTGTATTAAAACAGCTACTAACACCACAGTTCCTATAGTTTCATATATCTCTAATCTTTTATAAGCTTCGGTTCCTTCTATAAACTTTTCCACCATTTCTTCAGCTTGATGACCTGTAATAAATGCACCAATTACAGCCAAAGCACCAACTAACAAAGTCCAATATCCAGCATTTTTAAGACTGTCTTTCTTTAAAACAACACCTAACACATCAAATATTACACTTATTATTACTAAAGCTACTGCAAAATGAACTATTGGAGGATGTAAGTTTCCTAAAAACTCCATCTTATTTTGCCTCATTTTTTATATTTTTATATTATAATTATAGTTAATCATACTAAATGTGCTAGTATATTTTCAATTTAAATTTTAACAATGAAAACTGGAAAATAAAAAATTAAATCTTAAAGAGATAATTTTTTTATTCTTTTATAATTAAAAAAAGAGATAAAATAAATATGAAAAAAGAAGAAATAAATTTGTTTTTAATAATTATTCTAAATCTTTCCAAAGATTAAGTTCTTTCTACTTTGTATAAATATTCTCTAAACCTTAAAAAAAAATTTAATTTAACTAAATTCCTCATTATATAGTTTTTTGTTTTAATCTATTTAACTATTAAATATAAAATAATAAAAAAAATTTTTAAGGGGATTTAACTTGAAAAAGATTTTTATAAATGAAATATTTAAGCTGAAAGATTTTAAGAAGAGTATACCATTTACTGCATTAGGTGCTAGAACCTGTTATTCATCTGGTGGATTAGACTACTTATTAAATGACCCAAGAGTTGTTTCAAAAGAAGATAGAGCTAAATTTTTGTCTAAACTTGGTAATTATAAACATTTTAGTGTGTTTTCACACTCTTTTGCATATAAAGATTTAACAGAATTAGATGAAGAATTAATTAATAAATATTTAGAAAAAGAATTTTTAAGTCTGCCAAAGAATGAAAAAGCAAAAATATTGGCATTAAAAATATCTGCCACACATTTTAAATCTGAGTACAATCCTGAATATCCAACGGTGATAGGTGTTTCATTAAGGCATTATTTGGAAGATTTATTACAGTATGATGAAAGAGAATACTTCAACGCCTTTAAAGAGATGGTTAAGTATGATATACCTGTAAAACCTTTAGGAAGTTTAGAAAACACAACTTTAATAGGATTAATAAAGGATTACGACGGATATGCAGTTTTCTATATAGATAATATATCTAGAGTTTGTACACATCAATTAGTTAGACATACATCTTTAAACTTTTCACAGAGAAGTCAAAGATATGTTAAAGAAGATGAAAATCAGTTTATTGTTCCCCCATCAGTTAAAAATTCAGACTGTAGATTGGAAAATGAAGAAGTTTTAAAGGAAAGCTTAGAAAAAGTTTTTAATAATTTTTATAAAGAATTGGAAAGAATAAACTACTCTAAATCTGAAATGAGTGAAAAGATACTAAAATCTTTAAGTAGAAAAATTGATGAATTAAAGAAGGAAAATTTACTTTTAAAAGATTTATTTAAAATATTTGATAGTTTATCTGAAGTTTTATACGACTACTCAGTTTATAAATGTAAGATTAAAAGAGAAGATGGAAGGTTTATACTACCACATGGTAGAAAAACCACGATAGTTGTATCTGGAACATTAAAATGGATAAAAGATTTTATTCTTAAAAGAACTGACGAACATGCCCAATGGGAAATAAGAAATATAGCAAATCAGATGAAAACTTTATTAGAAAAGGAAGGTATAAAATTTTAACTTTTTTTACCTTCATTTTAAGCTTTAAAAGTTTTACTGTTATTTTTATTAACTAATATCACTATTAAAATAGATTTGTTCAAATATAGAAATAGACTAAAAAATAGAAAATTTTAATTATTTAATTGAGAAATTGTAGACACTGTTAACTTATAAAAATAATTTTGGATAAATTGATTATAAAATGATTATATGGAGCGAGCGACGGGACTTGAACCCGCGACCCCTTCCTTGGCAAGGAAGTGCTCTACCAACTGAGCTACGCTCGCATATCGGCTATGGCTGGGGAGGCAGGACTCGAACCTGCGACACCCGGTTCCAAAGACCGGTGTTCTGCCAGCTGAACTACTCCCCAACAACATACATATCTATTTTAACCTAGTTTTTATCAATTTCCAACCTTTAGCCTTACATATAATCTCTATTTTTTGACTGGGTTTACCAAACGCAAAGATACTGCTACCACTTCCTGATATATATCCCTTATACCCTAAAAACTCAAGTGTATTCAAAACTTCCTTTAGTATCGGGTACTTTTCTTTTGCTAAATCTCCTAACCTATTCTCTAAGTAAGGTAGCCAGTCTTCCAAATCCGCTTCCAATTTAGATATTATAGGGATTTCATCTCTTTTTGTCAATATATCATCCCTTACCAGACTGTAAATTTTTCTTGTAGAAATAGGTATATTTGGATAAATAATAAAAATATCCTTATCAAAACTTTTATTTAAAAATTTTAGATTATCTCCTATTCCCTCTCCAACTGCACAACCACCTTTTAAAAAGAAAGGAACATCTGCCCCCAATGTTGATGCCAATTTAAATAGTTCTTCTTTGGATAGTATATTACCTTCCAATTCATTTACTGCCTTTAAAACAGTAGCCGCATTTGAACTGCCTCCACCTAAACCACCACCTACAGGAATATTTTTTTCTATAAAAACCTCATAGTCAGGTTCTATACCTGTGAACTCTTCAAATTTTTTAAGGGCTTTATAAACTATATTTTCCTCATCGTTAGGAACTATAGGTGAAGATGTTGAAACCCTTAATCTTGTGGTTTTTTTTAAGTAAATCTTATCTCCAAAATCTACAGTATGATATATAGTAAAAATGTTGTGATAACCGTCCGGTCTTTTACCTACAATCCATAGACCTAAGTTTATCTTTGCCGGTGAAAATAAAACTTTCATTTTTATACCTCTTTTATATAATGTCTATTCTCATAGATATATCTAACCATTTAGATGAATGTATTGTAGCTCCTGTTGATATATAATCAACACCTGTTAAAGCAACATCCTTAATATTATCAAGTGTAATATTACCTGATGCTTCTAACTTAACTTTACCATTTACAATTTTAACTGCCTTTTCCATTTCTTCTAAAGTCATATTGTCAAGCATAATAATATCAACTTCCGTATCTAAAGCCTCCATTAACTCATCAATATTTGATACCTCAACTTCTATTTTAACCATAGGAGATACTTTAGACTTAATCTGTCTAACTGCTTCCTTTATAGAACCTACAAATTTTATATGATTGTCCTTTATCATAACCATATCGTAAAGGGCAAATCTATGGTTATGACCGCCACCAACTTTTACCGCATATTTTTCAAAATATCTAAAACTTGGCGTTGTTTTCCTTGTGTCTAAAAGTTTAGTTTTTGTTCCCTCTAACTGTCTAACATATTTATTTGTTAAAGTAGCTATACCGGACAGTCTTTGAACTATATTTAATGCTGTTCTTTCACCTTTCAGTAGAGCTTTACCACTTCCTAATATTTCTAAAATAATCTCTCCTTTTTCTATTTTAGAACCATCAGGTTTAAAACTGATTATTTCTAAATCTTTATCTAAAATTTTAAAAATTTTTATTGCAAATTCTATACCTGCTAAAATTCCGTTATCTTTTGCTACAAAGTAACCTTTAACTTTTCTGTCTATATCTAGATTATCTGTTGTAATATCCTTTATTCCTATATCTTCAAGTAAGAACTTTTTAAGCTTTTGTTCTAAAAAGATATTATCCATTTGCTTTAATTAGATTTTTTATAATGATATTAGATTTTAGCATATATTAATTGTATATTTGAAAATTACAAAACTTCATAACTTTAAAGCGTCTTTTTCAAAATAGTATAAAATACGACCACCAAATAGGATTGTACCGTAGCTTACATATAGCCAAGCTAAAAATGCAAAAATACCACTTAAAGAACCGTAAATTGGATTAGTTTTTGAGGAAAAGATTATATAAATTGCAAATAAAGTTTTTAATATATATAGAATAAAAGATATTACTATGCTAGTTATAAAAATCTCCCTATAGGTTAGACTTTTACTTGGCGTTAAGAATTTGTATATAAAAAATACCATAATAAAGTAAGTTAAAACTTGGATTACCCGGGATACATTTGTTATTATCTCAAGAATAAGATTTAAATGTAAATTTCCCATAAATTTTTCTAAATACTTCCATAAAGAAAAGGATGTGATAATATCTAAAGCTGTTGATAGAAATAGATTTGAGACATACAGAATAATTAAAATTAGTATAAAAACAGGTATTGCGAACAGTCTTATAAATGTTGACTTTGTAAAACTGGTTTTATTTTCAAAAATATAGCCAAATGCTGTATACATGGCTGTAAATATATTTGTGGAAAAAAAGAAGGCAATCAGAAATCCTGCTATACCGAATATAGCTCTTTTATTTGATAAAACCAGAATAAAGTCTATAAACTTTTGAGTTATTGACGGGAAAAATCTATGAACAAGTTTAACTAAAAGGTCAGGATTTAAGTTTAATATATAGGATGCAATAACAGTCATTACCATAAAGAAAGGAACTAAAGACATTAAAGTAAAAAATGTTATAGCTGCTGCGTGATAGCCAAAGCCATACTTAAAAAAATCTATTAAGGAAAAAAAGGAATATTTAAAAAATCTGTGAACTAACCTATCTGTTGAATTAAATAAGTATGAAAAGATGGTAAATCTCAACTAAGTTATGTTTCTTTATTTATTAATTCCTCTAACTTTTCTACCTTTTCTTCAACTTCCCTTAAAATTCTTTCTCTTTCTTCATTGCTTACAGATGGAGATTTTACACTTTCTTCACTTACTTTATTTAATTTGTTTAAAATTTCATCTAAAGTTCCTTTAATCTTACCTGTAAACTGTGCAGATTTCAATTTTTCCTGTAGAATAGCAATTCTGTTTTTCAACTCTTCATTTCTCTTTACAATTATATAAGCTGTAATACCACCAAGTGTTGCACCTAACAACATAGTAAAAAATTTATTTCTCATAAGATTACCTCCTCATTTATGAAAAATTTACAAATCTGATTATAAATTATAAAAATATTTAAAACAAATCTATTTTATAGATACTCTTTTAATTAACTCAATATCGTTTAATGCCTTTCCTATACCTCTAGCAACTGCAGTTAAAGGGTCATCACAGTAGTAAACAGGTAGTTTTGTCTCTTCCTTTAACCTTAAATCTAAACCGTATATTAGGGAACCTCCTCCTGCTAAAACAATACCCCTTTCCACAATATCAGCTGCCAATTCAGGTGGCGTCCTTTCTAAAGCACTTCTAACCGCGTTTACAATATTAACAACAACATCTTCTATAGCGTGTCTTATCTCCTTTCCAGTTATAGTTATACTCTTAGGCATTCCGGTCATGTCCCTACCTCTAATCTCCATACTTTCATTATCCTTTTCCGTAGGATATACTGATGCTAACTGTATTTTTATCTTTTCTGCAGTTTGTTCACCTATTAAAAGATGATGTTGTCTCTTCAAATACTGTATAATTGCAGCGTTTATCTCATCACCTGCAATTCTTATTGAAGTGGATAAAACCATACCTGATAGAGATATTACCGCTATTTCTGATGTACCTCCCCCTATATCAACTATCATATTACCACCGGGAGACTGTATAGGTAATCCTGCTCCAATAGCTGCTGCCATAGGTTCTGCAATAAGATAAACACTCCTCGCCCCTGCCTGCCTTGCTGCATCTATAACTGCCCGCTTTTCCACAGTAGTTATACCGGAAGGGACACCAATTATTACTCGTGGTCTAGGTTTAAATATATTTGATAACATCATATTGTTATGAACTTTTCTTATAAAATGTTTTAACATTTCTTGAGTTATTTCAAAATCTGCTATAACACCGTCTTTTAACGGTCTAACTACCTCTATCGTTTCAGGAGTTTTTCCGACCATAGCTTTAGCTTCCTCACCAACTGCAAAAACTTTATTTGTAGATTTATCAACTGCAACTATTGAAGGTTCAGAGAATACAATACCTTTTCCCTTTACAAAAACTAAGGTGTTAGCAGTACCTAAATCTATTCCTATATCACTTGAAAACATTCCAAATAAAGACCCACCGAACATTAATTCCTCCTAAGCTTATAACTTAATTATTAAAAGCATATTAATTTTAAAACAATTTACTAGGACAAACTTATTTTTTCTATTAATTTTATAATTTCTTCCTCTGTTGCCTTTTCAGGAATAAAAATTTTATTTAGATTTTCTTTCTTTAGTTTTTTATAAGTTGTTTTTCCTATAGATATAATATTTGTATTTTCTAAATAATTTTTCCAGTTATATTTAAAAATGTTTTTAAAACCTAGAAAGGTTGAAGGACTTGTAAAGATAGTTATAGATATTTCTTTTCTTTTTAATAAATCCTCAACGTTCCTAATATTGTCAGGTTTGTTAAATACAGTGTTATATACATAAATAGGTTTAACGTTAGGTAGATTTTTCTCCAATAAATCAACACCAATTTTAGATTTTGGAAATATTATCTTTTTATCTTTAAAATACTGCCAGTTATCCTTTATTAATTTTAAAACCCCTAAAGAGTTGTATTCGTCAGGTATTAACACATCTGAAAAACCTAACTTTCTCAATTCACTTGCTGTTTTTTCTCCAACTGCTATAAATTTTTTATCTTTAAAACTGTTTAAATCTTTAATTTTTTCGAAAAAATATTTAACTCCCTTTCTACTACCGAAAATATAAACATCATAATCTGTCATATTTTCTGTATTAAATTCCAACGGGACAGTCTTTATCGTTGGAAATATGATAGGAAAATATCCTAAAGCCTTTAATCTATCTCTAAGCCTTTTGCTATCCTCATACTCCCTTGTTATTAAAATTTTATCCATTTTTTACAAAATCCATCAGTAATTTTCCCTCTTAATTTAACTTCTTAAAGTATAAATATGCAAATAACATTGAGATTAAGATTAACAATACTGCGAAAAAGAAACTGTAAACACTTTCACCAAATGGTATAGGGAAATTCATTCCAAATATACTTGCTATAAGTGTTGCAGGTGCGAACAGAACAGAGATAACAGTTAAAACTTTAATAATACGGTTCTGCTTTAGATTTATTAAACCTAAAAATGTGTTTTGTAAATATGTTAATTTATCAAAATTAAAAGAGGTATAATTAATTAGAGATGCCACATCTTTAATCATTATTCTAAACTCTTCTTTTAATTCATTTGGTATCTGATAGCTTTTTAACAGAGAAGACAAAACCCTTTGTTTATCTATCAGATTTTCTCTTATTGTCATATTTATTTCTTCATAAGACGAAATTGTCTCTATAATTTCCTCTGTAATATCAACACCTGCAATTGTATATTTACTAAGTTTAGATATTTCTTTAGTTAACTTTTCTAAAAAATCTGCATCCTTATCTATTCTTATAGACAGAATATCTGCAAATATGTAAAGACCGTTTTTATACATTTTTGGATTAATTATCACTTTTTTTAAAACTTCATTAAAAGTTGTCAGTTCTTTATATCTAACACTAATAAGAATATTTCGCCTCAATATAAAGGTAATACTCTCATTTTCAACAAAATTAATACTTAAATCTTGTGTTTTTTCTTCTATTAAAAAATAGGTATTTATCTTTATATAGTCCTTTTCTTCCCAGTATCTTGAAGATATTTCTATCTCCTCAACTTCTTCTTTTGATGGAATTTTAATATTTAAATACGCCGCTAAAAGCTTAATCTCCTCATAATCAGAGTTAACTACATCTATCCATAAAATATTTTGTATTTTTAAGATTTCCCTAAAGTCTTCCTTTTTTAAAACTTTAATCTTTACTTCATTAACATCTCTATAAATAACCTTAATCATTAAGTATCCTTAATCTAATAGATGTTTAATTGAGTTATAAATTTGTAAAGTTGCCTTTGATTTGTTTAATGTATAAAAATGTAAACCTTTCACACCATTTTTTAATAAATCTATACATTGTTCTACAGCAAACTCTATACCTATTTTCTCAGTTTCCTCAGGACTGTTTTCATACTTTTCCAGTTTTTTTATTAAACTTTCAGGTATTGTAGCTCCACACATTAAGGCAAACTTTCTTATCTGTTTAAAATTTGTTATTGGCATAATACCTGCAATTATAGGAATTTTTATACCTTCCTTATCTAAGAGTTCCATATATTTATAAAAATAATTGTTGTCAAAAAACATCTGAGTAATACCAAAATCTGCACCTGCTTCCACTTTTTTCTTAAAGTAGTAAACATCCCTTTCCAGATTTGGACTTTCAGGATGACCTTCAGGATAGACTGCAACACCTATACTAAACCAGTCCTTGTAATTATCCCTTATAAAGCTAACTAGCTCATTTGCATGTTTACAGCTTTTAAATATTTCCTCTTCTTTATAACCTTCTTTTAATTTCTCTAAAGGAATATCTCCCCTTAAAGCTAATATATTTCTTATACCTATATTTTTATAATAGTCTAAAATCTCTTTTATTTCTTTTTCTGTATGTCCAATACAGGTTAAATGTGCCATTACAGTTAAATCTGTATCCTTTGCCAATTTCTCTACAATTCTTTTAGTCCTGTCCCTTGTGCTACCACCTGCTCCATAAGTTATTGATACAAATGTAGGATTTAAATTTTCCAAATCTTTTACAGTCTTTAATAAATTCTTTTCCCCTTCTTCAGTTTTAGGTGGAAAAAACTCAAAGGATATGCTTGTTTTTACATTTTTAAGCTTCTCCGATATTTTCATCTTTTCTTTTCTCCTTCAATTCTTTAACTTTTTTAATTAACCATTTTGTAAATGAGAATAGGAGAATTGCATTTACTATAGAACCACTTATAATTTTGGATGTAAAAATATCAATTTTTAAAATTTTGTATATTGAAAACCAAATAAAAACATAAATTAGATATGACCCATATAAAAGTAAAGCTACAGAAAAACTTTCCCATAACACTTTAAATAACATTTTCCATCCTTATAAAGATATAAGATTTACTTCTTATTTTAATCTAAAAAGCTAATCTACAAAAATGTAGGAACTGTTTTAAAGTAAAAAGATTTAAAAAGGTAAGAGAAAAGAGAAATTTAATATAATCTGAAATGTCTTTTTAAGAACTTCTGCCAAGTTTGTGGTAGTTTATCAATTTCTTCTTGTGCTATCTTTTTAACAATATCTTCTATTCCTTTAATATCTTTATTTGTTCTTAATTTAACATCACAAACCTGTGGCTCTGTTATTGGTTTACCTATTTGACTTACCAAATAAACGTAAGCCTCTTCAACTTCCTCAACTTCATTTACAATTCTCTCTGCCATATCCATAGCGGCAGTATTGTATATTTTACCTATATGTGAAACAGGATTTTTCCCTGCCGCCGCCTCTAAACTCATAGGTCTGTAAGGTGTTATCAAACCATTAACTCTATTTCCTCTACCAACCTGACCGTCATCTCCAGCCTCAGCGGAAGTGCCAGTAACTGTTATATAAACAGAATTATTTTCAGGTTCATCTGCAGTGTTTAAAAAGATATTAACTTCTCTATCCGTTAGGCTATTTGCTATTTCATAGGCAATATTTAAAATCTTGTTTTTCTTCTCTAAATAATCATCTAAATTCTCAACATATTTATCAACAAATGCCATAGCTATAGTTATTCTTATGTTATTCCCATTCCTAACACCCATTATTTTTATGTCTTCTCCAACGTATGGATGCTCCTTTTTAAACTCTTTATCGTTAAGTTTTCTCTCCAGTGTGTAAACTATATTTTCTGTATCATCAAAAGGTGCATAACCTGTTCCGAAAGATGTATCGTTAGCCAAAGGTATCTCACCTTTTAATTGAAATCTTTCAAAAAGCTCTACCAAATCTTTACTTCCCGGTTTAAGCTTAGGATAAATAACTATATGATTTGTTATATCTAAATTTGGGATGTTATCCTTTAACCATTTATGTGCTGTCTCAATAGCCAACTCTTCAACAGGAAGTCTCTTTCCATTAATCTCATTTATAGCTCTACCTGTTAAATACACTTCTATTGGAGATATAATCTTTCCTCCTTTAAACTGTGGTTCAGCAATTCCGCCAATCAGTAAAGCTTTATCAACGTTATGATGCATTATAGCTCCACATTCTTCCCTATACATCTCAGACAAAGCTATTGATAGCTCCTCAGCTAACGCATCACATATAGTATCAGGATGTCCTACTCCCTTTCTTTCAACTATTTCAACAGGTTGTTCAGATACTTTTTGAAACTCTAATTTGCCTATCTGTATATTTGCCATTAAAAACCTCCTTGACATTAACAATAAAAATTTTTCTAATTCATTTTATTATAAATCAATCAAAAAAATATAAAGCAAATATTAGATGAAAAATATTTTTAAATAGGTGAGTTTATTCTGTTTACTTGGTTATATACTCGTACTATTTGAGAAAGGCTAAACAGTGGATAGTATAACACTAACCTTAGGCGTTCAAATAAGTAAAAAATCAGCAGTTAACAAATTATAAAAAGCCTCTAAAAAACTCTAAGATTTAAAAAAACTAATCTAAATATCTGTTAACTTTTTAGAAAGATACATTAAAGGTAAAGAAAAACTACATTTTGAAAATAAAAAAATAAAAAACATACAAAAACCTGTTGATAAGCTTATAGCAGATGCAAACTGGTTCAGACATAGCTAAAATTATGGTTAATGTATTAGTAAGAGAGTTTAAGTCATTGCTTAAAACTAATCTGGAGAGAAGAAAGATATACAGATGTAATGACACTATTTATCAAACTGTATCAAAATTTGAGACCTTTTTAGGTGTATAGATAGACCAATTATTTCTTAAACTCCTCTAAAAGATTATACTTCTTCATTTTTCTCCAAAGTGTTGGGACGCTTATTCCTAAAAGCTCTGCCGCTCTCTTTCTATTTCCATTTGTTTTCCTTAAAGCTATTTTTATTCTTTCCTTTTCATTAAATAATTTTTCTTCCGAAAGTTTAGGCTCTGTTATCTCTTCTTTAGTGGAAGTTATCTCTTTAAAAGTGTAAAACTGGTCTGTTATGTGTTGAATATCTATAAAATCGTTTTTAGATAGTATTACTGCACTTTCTAAAACAGAGAAAAGTTCTCTTAAGTTTCCGTACCATTCCTGTTCCATTAGATATTTTAAAGCCCTTGGTTTTATCTGTTTATTTCTCTGTGATAAAAACTTATTTACAAGGGTGGGAATATCTTCCCTTCTTTCCCTTAAAGGTGGTATCTCAAGTTTTATTACTGCCAATTTATAGTAAAGCTCAAGTTTAAACTTTTTATCTTTGATTTTTTCTAATAAATCTTTAGAGGAAGTAGAGATAACTCTAATATTAACTCTTTTCAGTTTATTACTACCTAACTTTTCATATTCCATATTTTCTAAAAATGATGATAGTTTTGATTGTACAGGTGTTGATGCCTCGTCTACATTCTCTAAGAGTAAAGTTCCGTTGTTTGCAAGCTCAACTTTACCTACTTTAGAATAGTTAGCTCCTATAAAAGCTCCTTTTTCGTATCCAAACATTTCTATGTCAAATTTTTCTTCACTTAATGAAGGCAAATTAACAGATACCAACGGAAAAGCTCCACTACCACTGTTTATATGGATAAATTTTGCTAAGCTTGTTTTTCCTGTCCCTGTTTCACCTATTATTAGTATTGGTATGTTAGACTGTGCTACCAGTAGGGCTTTGTCTAAAACCTTTTTCATATTTTGATTGTTCGTAGAGAAGATAAAAAAGTCCTCTTTATTTAACTCTCCACTTTCAAGTATAAACTGTATAAAGTATCCCTTTAATTCTCCATGCCTATCTAATATTCGTGATATTAAGAATGTTCCACTGTAGGAGTTATTAGCACTATCCTTAACCTTTCCAAATACTTTTGATAAGTTTATATTGTTTAAAACATTAGTATCGATTATGTAAGACGCAGATTTACCTATTAGGTCGTCCTTTGTATATCCTAGATAGTAAGCAAAATCTTCATTAATCCACTGTATAAAAAGATTTTTATTTATTAGTAAGCTAAAGCTTTCTTCAAATACCTTCATCGTTATCCTCTAAAGAAATTAATTTTTGCTCAATTTTTGCCCTTAATTCTTCTGTTATGTTAGGGTTTTCGTAAACCTTTTTGTAATATTTGTAAGCTTTCTTTCTATCCCCCAATTTTTCATATATTTTTGCTAAACCTAAATCCCCCTCTATATATCCCATATTTGCTAAAACTTCATAGTAATCTTTAGCTACCAGATAGTCTCCTTGTTTTTCGTAAAGCCTAGCTAATAATTCAACTAAATCTTTATTCTCAGGATAGTAAAAGTAAGCCTCTTCTAAAATTGTTAAAGCCTTAGAGGTATCTCCCAGTTTGTCGTAAGCTTTACCAAGTAATAGTATTGCAGGCATAAAGTCTTTTTTTATTTTTAAAACTTCCTGTGCATACTTTATAGAATTTTTAAAATTTCCAAGTTTAAAGTTTAAAACTGCTAATTTAAACAAAATATCTAAATTATTCCTATCTAATACCCAAGCCTTTTTATACATTATTAATGCCTCTTCCAAATCTCCTGAAAGCTCCTTAATCCTAGCTTTATCCAATATTTTTTTAACTAAAACTTTTTTCTCATCTAAAACATCTTTATTGACAATTTTTGTCTCAATTGCCTTATTTTGTTCAGTTTTAGATAAAATTTTCTTTTGATTTACCAATTTTTCTTCATCTTTCCCTTTATTTATGTTTTCTAATTTTTGCTTTTTTTCTAAATTGTCAATATTTTTCATAAAATTTTCATTTTTCTGTGAAATTTTTGTTATATAAACCTCCTTTTTTTCTTCAAAATTTTTGTCATTTATAACAAATTTTGCTAAAACCCCCATAACTGTTCCTAAAAATATAGTTGCTGAGACTATTAGGATATAATCTTTAGCCTCTTTATACCTTCTTTTTATAGAAACTAAAGGATGAATTCCTAAGTTTTCCCTTCCTATACTGTTTTCTTCAAGTTCCTCTTTTTTTCTAACTAATATTTTCCCAAGTAAACTCATGTCTACCTCCTGATTTTTATAAAATTTTCATCTTTCTCAAATTAATTAATATAAGAAAAAAGTTAAGATAATTTATCAATTTCTCCAATATGTTAATCTTATTCCTTTGCTTTAGTTTAGCTTTGAATTTAAAATTAATTCGTATAAAATTTAAAATTTTTAAATAAAGAAATATGTACACAATCTTTAGGTGGAGTTTTTAAATGGTACATCAAAGAGAACAATGGGGTTCTAGATTAGGACTAATTTTAGCAGTTGCAGGTAATGCTATAGGATTAGGAAATTTTTTAAGGTTTCCTGTCCAAGCGGCAGATAATGGTGGCGGTGCTTTTATGATACCTTATATGATTTCTTTTATACTTCTAGGTATACCTTTAGTATGGGTTGAGTGGGCATTAGGTAGGTACGGCGGAGAAAGAGGACATGGAACTGCAGTCGGAGTTTTTGGATTAATATGGAAAAATAGAATAGGTAGATATGTAGGAATATTAGGGGTTTTAATACCTTTAGTAGTAGTTGTTTACTATACTTACATTGAAGCTTGGACTTTAATATACTCTTTCTATCATCTTATAGATAATGTACCCCATCCATCAAATATTCATAATGTAAAAGAGTATTTAAAACCTTTTTCAGATATGCTCTTTAATATAATAGGGGCAAACAGTAAAAATGAACTTTTTTATTCTGTACCTATAACAACATATATATTTTTCTTAATAACTCTCTTTCTTAACTTCTACATACTGTATAAAGGGGTTTCTGCAGGTATTGAGAAGATAGCAAAGATTGCTATGCCTTTAATATTTATAATGGCTATTGTCCTTATGATTAGAGTGTTTACTTTAACTGCCCCTGATGGTAGTGGTAGAAATCTGTTAGATGGTTTAGGGTTTTTATGGAACCCTGATTTATCTGCTTTATCTGAACCGAAGGTATGGATTGCGGCGGCAGGACAGATATTCTTTACATTAAGTATTGGTTTTGGTGCTATTTTAACCTATGCTTCCTATCTTAAACCTAAAAGCGATGTTGTCTTAAACGGTTTAGCCTCTGCTTCAGTTAACGAGTTTGCAGAGGTTATACTTGGTGGCTCTATAGCTATAACTGCGTCTGTTATATTCTTCGGTGTGGCAGGAACACAGTTTATAGCTTCAAAAGGTGCGTTTGATTTAGGTTTTATAGCTCTACCTGCAATATTTTCTAACACACCTTACGGAAGTTTCTTCGGTTTTTTATGGTTTTTATTACTATTCTTTGCAGGAATAACATCATCAGTTGCTTTAGCTCAACCTGTGATTGCATTTTTAGAGGACGAGTTAGATTTATCTAGAGAAAAGGCTGTTTTTTATACAGGAATATTCCTATTTGTATCTGCCCATCTTCCAATATTCCTTAAAGGTTTCCTAGATGAGTTAGACTTTTGGGTAGGAACATTTTCACTTGTTATATTTGCCCTTCTAGAAGCTATCACATTTGTATGGCTTTTAGGTAAAGATGAAGTTTTAAAGAAAGTAGAAGGCTTACCATTAGGTGAAAAATTGAAACTGTTTATACTAGAAACACCTAAATATGCTTGGGATGAATTAAACAGATATGCAGAGATAAAAGTACCTAAAATCTTTTATTACATTTTGGCTTATGTATCTCCTTTATTTTTAATATTCCTTCTTACTTGGTGGACAATAACAGAATTACCTTCTAAAATTATTCCACAAAATATAAATGGTTGGTTTGCAAGAGGTTTTATACTACTTGTTATAGTTATAGGAATTATTTTAATCAATAAGGCTTATTCCAGCTCATCTGTAATCAAAAAGAAGAAAGAATAGAAATTTACTAAATCTCCGGATATATTATCTCTATTTTTTCAATTGTTATCATACCTTTACCGTCTAAAAGCTCTTTTATTTGTGGAATAATTTTGTCCAATTTTTCCTTTTTATCTACAACTTCTATAACTATAGGTAAATCTTCAGATAAAGTTAAGATAGATGCAGAGTGAACTTGAAAAGATGAACCGTAGCCTAAAATTCCACGTAAAACAGTTGCTCCTGCTATCTTATTCTTTCTTAAAAAATCAACAATATATTTATATGCTAATTTTCCATCTATTCTCTTTTTTTCACTTAAAAATATCCTTAAAAGTTTATACTCATTCTCCACACTATTAACCTCTATTTATTTTCTCTTTAAATTTTATTAAATTTGTTATTAACTCATTTGTAGGTGTTTCTAAGTTTTTAGCTTTAGCCAATTTTACAATTGCCCCATTTAAAGCATCAATTTCTGTTCTTTTACCTGTTTGTATGTCGTAAAACATAGACGGATAATGTTCTCGTGTTGGAGGAATAAGTTCTTTATAGAAAAAGTTTAAGTAATCTTGTGGATTTTCCCAATTCAATTCTATTTTATATGCCTTAGTTATCTTAAAAATTTCCTCAACAATTTTACTCATTATTTTCTTGGTATACTCATTATCTGCTAAATCTCCATAACTACAACCTAGAATAGCTCCCAATGGATTTAAAGCACAGTTATAGATAATCTTATCCCATAATATCTTATAAACATCTGGTGAATAAGAAGCAGGAATTCCAGATTTTCTTATAATATTAACTATAGCTTTAATTTTATCTTCAGGAATAGCTCTATCTGGTTGACCAATTATAACATCATCTGCATTAACAGTAATGTTTACTTTACCTTTTTCAACAACCTTAGCTCCAAAGATAACTCTACTAAGTAAAGTTCTTTCCTTTCCTATATATTTGACTGCTAATTCATAATTGCCGTAACCATTCTGTGTTAACAAAAGAATAGTATCGTTTCTTATAATTTGCTTTATATCTTTTAAAGCTTCTTCTGTGTTATAAGCCTTCACAGAAAGAATTATTAAATCTATTTCTTCATTTTTAAAATCTAATATGTCTGAAGATATTTTATCCAGTTCTGCAGAATGCTTTCCCCATATTCCATTAACATAAAGCTTTCTAGGAAAGTTTTTTTCTTTAACTTTACCAAAAACAATATTTCCACTTTCTTTTAAAAATGTTGCAAAGGTTATTCCTATAGCACCTAAACCGTAAACTAATATCTTCATGAATTAACTCAAATTTTTTGTTTGTTATATTTGATTATATTACATTAAATGAAATTTTATATAGATTTACAATTTTTTCTACTTTATATTAAAGATATATAAAATAGAAAAGATAGAGTGATTGGGGCTTTGGGGCATATAAAAAATATAATAAAATTGCAGATTTTATTTTTAGTTATTTTTATAAATACAACCTCAGCTTCAGAGATTAAAATATTAAAATTTGTTTGTTCAGAGGATGTTGTTAACAGACAACCTGTTAATGTGTCTAATGTATTCAAGACAGATATAGATAAGATTTACTGCTTTACTAAAGTAAAAGCTGATAAAACACCGACTTATATTTACCATGTTTGGTATAAAAACGACAAAAAAGTTTTTGAAGTAAAGCTTAATATAAGGTATTCAACTTATAGAACTTGGAGTTTTAAAAGAATAAGTAATAATGATGTAGGCAACTGGCGGGTTGAACTTTTAGACGAAAATAAAAGTAAGATAGCCGAAGTCAAATTTAAGGTAGTTAAAGGAGAAAATGATATAACGTTGAATATTAATGAGACAAATACCGAAAAAGATAACGAAAAATTGGAAAAGAAAGATTTAACGATTAAATCTAATTTTAATGTTAACATTAAAAATAATACTGTAAAAGATATAGATAATTCAGATAAAGAAAATAAACTTAAGATTAATCAATTGAACATTAATAGCGAAAATTTAAAAAAAGATAATAAAGATTTCATATCTAAAAACTTTTATTTACTCCTTTTAATAGCTTTTTATGTTATTTTTTTCCCAAGCGTATATCTAATTTATAAGAAATTCCAATCTTAAGGGAATTTCATCATTTTTTCACTTTCCATTCCTATAATTTTCTAAAATAAAAAAATAGGGGTGTTTATGAAAAAAATAATAAAAATAATAATACTTTCTCTAATCACCCTTTCAACTTCTTACTCAAAAGATTTTCCAAATGATATATGTAATTTTCTTTCTAATGTTTACAATAGCTGTAAAAAGGATTTAAAATATAAAAATTTAACAAAAAAGGCTTTGTATTGTAATAATTTATCAATTGACACAGTTATATATTTTAATTCCCTCTTCCAAAAAAATTCCCTTAAAGCTAAAAATATAGGAAAAATCGCAGGGGAAATTTGCTTTGAAGCCTGTATGGAAGAGGGGAATAGTTTTAAAACAATAAAAAAAATTTTATGTGAATAAGGAGGTAATATGTTAAGAAAAGTAAAAATAGGGGTCTTAGGTTTAATCTTCTCAAACATATCTTTTGCCCAATCAATATCTGATTTACAACTTAAATATCAAAAAATCGCTTGTAAAATCTTGGAAAAGTCTTATGAAACCTGTTTTGAAGCTTCACAAAGGCTCAATATATTTAAAGACAAATCTGGATGTAACGAATTATCTGTTGAAATTTTTAAAGTTACAGTTGAAGAGTATAAAGCAACTGACGAAGCATTCCTAGAATTGGCAAAAAGAGCTTCTTTAGTTTGTTTTAAAGCTTGTATGGGCGAAGATGAAATATACAATAATATAAAAGAGGAATGTGGCAATTAAAAATTTAATCTATCCATTTTTTCTTTATTTCTTCATAAGAACAAACTCTCCTATCTCTAAAAAATGGCCATACTTTTCTAGTTTCTTCTATTTCTTTTAAATCTATCTCTGTTATTAATAATTCTTCTCTATCTACTGAAGCCTTATTTATAATCTCTCCATAAGTGTTTATTGTAAAACTCTGTCCCCAAAACTGTATTCCACTGTTTCCATCTGGGGATTTTTCAAACCCTACTCTGTTTGTAGTTATAACAAAACATCCGTTAGCTACAGCGTGCCCCCTTTGAACAGTCTCCCAAGCATTATATTGACTATCTCCAAACTCTTTCTTTTCTTCAGGTAACCAACCTATTGCTGTAGGATAAAAAATCATATCTGCACCCTTAAGGGCTATTATTCTTGCCGCTTCAGGAAACCACTGATCCCAACATATTAAAACTCCTATATTTCCATACTCAGTTTTGAAAACCTGATAACCTAAATCTCCCTCTGTAAAATAAAACTTTTCATAAAAATGAGGGTCATCTGGTATATGCATTTTTCTATACTTACCAATTAGGCGACCATCTGTTCCTATTACAACAGCTGTATTATGATAAACTCCTTTAGCCCTTTTTTCAAAAAGACTAGCAATTATTACCAATCTATATTTTTTAGCTAATTTAGATAAATCTTTTATAGTTTGATTATTTTCATTTATCGGTTCTGCATACTTAAAATTTTCCCAATCTTCCACTTGACAAAAGTATTCAGTTTTATAAAGTTCTTGAGTAGAAACAATATTAACTCCTTTTTTCCCTGCTTCCTCAATAAATTCTAAAACTTTCCTATGGTTTTCTTCTGGATTTTTAAATGCTCTATGTTGAATTTGGGCTATTTTTACTTTCAATTTGGATTAACCTTCTATTATTTTAACTATTACCTTCCTATCTCTAGGTCCATCAAACTCTGCAAAGAATATACCTTGCCACGTCCCCAATAACAACTTCCCATTCTTTATAGGTATAAAAATAGAATTACCTGTTAATATTGATTTTATATGAGCCGCTGCATTACCTTCTATATGTTTGTAATCGGCAACCCAGGGAACAAGTTTTTCTAAAGTCTGTTCTATATCCCATTTTACATCTGGGTCTGCATTTTCATTAATAAAAACTCCTGCTGTTGTGTGCGGAACGTAAATACAACATATACCGTCTTTAACTCCTTCCTCTTTTACTATTTCTTTAATAGCATCTGTAATATCTTCAAAATGTGTTCTCTTTTGGGTTATAACTTCTAGATAATGTAGCATTTTATCTTTACCTTACTCCTCGTCTTTTTTATAGTTTGTGTAAATATACTCTTCAAGTTTTATTATTTCAACCTTTGGTATTCTCATTAAAGCATTTTTCTGTTCTTCAGGATTTCCTGCGTATCTTCTCATTAATTCTTCTCTTATAAACTCAAGTAAATACTCTATCTGTTTTTGCATCTGTTCCATTTGTTCTTTCATTCTTAGTATTGCATCTACACCTGCTAAATTTATTCCCAATTCCCTAGTTAAAAACAGTATAAACTCAAGTTTTTCTATATCTTCCTGAGAATATAATCTTGTCTTTCCCTCTGTTCTAGATGGTGTTAATAAACCTTCCCTTTCATAAAGCCTTAAAGTTTGTGGATGTATATTAAACATCCTAGAAACTGCACCTATCATATATAAAGGCTCTTTTTTATCCTTTTTCCTTTCCTTCATACTTCCCACCTCTTCAATTATTTATTTTCAGGTTTTTCAAACCTATTAGATATAGATAATTCTTTTTCTAATTCTTCAACTGCTTTTTTTCCAGTTCTTGATAATTCATAAATGGAAGGTATTTTAACATTTATGACAACCATTAAATCTCCATAACCGCTAGATTTTAGTTTTGGCATACCTTTACCGTAAACTCTAATAATATCTCCACTTTGAGTTCCCGGTTTAACATCAACTTCAGTATATCCGCCATCTAAAAGGGGTATTTCTAACTTTGTTCCCTTTATAGCCTCTGCAACTGTAATATTAGCTTTTATATATAAATTATCTCCTTTTCTCTCAAACAGATTATGAGGTTTTATATTTACTATTATCCATAAGTCACCATTTTTTCCTCCAAACCTACCACTATGACCTTTACCGGGAACTCTCAATTTTGTTCCATTGTCAACCCCCGGTGGTATTCTTATTTTTACAGTTTCAGTTTTTAAAACTAAACCTCTACCATTACATTTATCACAAGGTTCACTTATAACACCTGTTCCATTACATTTTGGACAGATTTGGGTAATATGAATAAAACCTTGTCTATACGTTACCTGACCTGTTCCTCCACAGGTTGGACATGCTCTCGGTGTACTTCCCGGTTTTACACCTGTACCAGCACATTTATCACAAATAACATATCTAGGAACTTCTATAGATAAAGTAGTTCCTTTATAAGCATCTTCTAAAGATATTGATACGGTTTGATATATATCTTCTCCTCTTTCTGCCCTATACTCTTTTCTTCTACCACTTTCCCTTTGTGTTCTTCTACCGAATATGTCTTCTATATCCCTAAATTCAAATAAATCCCTTAAAATATCATCTATATTTATACCAAATCCCCCTTTTCCAAAACCTCCAAAACCGGTTCCTCCAAAATCTTCACTTTCACCACCAAAAGCGGCATGACCAAAGGTATCATACATTTTTCTTTTTTCTGGGTCAGATAAAACTTGATAAGCTTCACTTATTTCTTTAAATTTTTCTTCTGCTTCTTTATTTCCGGGGTTTAAATCTGGATGATACTTCCTTGCTAATCTACGGTAAGCCTTTTTTATCTCTTCCTGTGTAGCGTTTCTACTAACCCCAAGTATTTCGTAATAATCCTTTTTAGTTGGCATTATATACCTCTTTGCGAAAGTTGTTTTTTAAGATTTTTAGCAAAATTTAATATATAACTTTAGTAAAATATTGTCAAATTTTATTTATATTTCTATGATAAAGAATAGGTTATAAATGTTATTGCCAATAATGAAATTAATTTTATTGATAAGGAAAAAACACTTGAGATAAAATGGTATTTAATATATATTTATATAAGCTTGGAGAGGTGGCCGAGCGGTCGAAGGCGGCTCCCTGCTAAGGAGTTGAGCGGTTTACCCCGCTCCGAGGGTTCGAATCCCTCCCTCTCCGTTAAATGTTGAAATTAGATAAAAAGTTTGTTAAAATAGCTAGTGCTTTGCGAGAGTGGCGGAACTGGCAGACGCGAGGGACTTAAAATCCCTTGGCCGAATGGCCGTGCGGGTTCGACTCCCGCCTCTCGCACCACTAATAATATTTTGAGCCGTTAGCTCAGTGCTCAGTTGGTAGAGCACCGGTCTTTTAAACCGGTGGTCCCGGGTTCGACCCCCGGACGGCTCACTACTGCCCCCGTCGTCTAGCCAGGCCTAGGACACCGGCCTTTCACGCCGGCGACACGGGTTCGAATCCCGTCGGGGGCATAAATAAAATTACTTCTTATTTATCTTTTTGTTAAATCAACACTTAATCTTTAAAAATTTACAAGCCTCTATAATTAAGCTCTTTAGTTAACAGCTTTGATATTATTAGGATTATTCTTCAATTGTTGATTTAATACTAACTCGGAAATTAAGTTCAGTTAATTTATTCTAGACTAATATAAAGAATTTTAACTGAAGTGATAGTTAGATAAAGTCAAAAAGTTATAAAATTACGTCTAATTAAATTAACACTTAGATAATTTCCGGGTTTATGTTAATTTAACTTTATTAATCTTACATATCTTTTAAATTTAGATTTAGATTAGAAGTAATGAGAAATATAAATTAATGACCTTAGTTAGAATTTTAATATTGTTATAATTATTCTCAATTATATTTTAGAAAAGGAGGTTTTAATATGTCTGAGCTTTTAAATAGACTTCAAAATGAAATGAAAGAAGCTTTAAAATCAAAGAATAAAGAGAGATTATCTGTTATAAGAATGTTAATTTCTGAAATAAAAAAGGAACAAATTGATAAAAAAAGAGAATTAACAGATGACGATATTATTAAAATAATACAGAGGTATGCTAAACAGAGAAAAGATGCAATTGAACAGTATAAAAAAGCAAATAGACAGGATTTAGTTGAAAAAGAAGAGAAGGAACTTAATATTGTTTTAGAATTTTTACCTAAACAGTTTTCAAAGGAAGAATTGGAAAAAATTGTAGATGAGTGTATAAATGAAGTTGGAGCAACTTCTTTAAAAGATATGGGAAAGGTAATGAAAGTCGTTTTAGATAGAGTTAAAGGTAGAGCTGATGGAAAAGTTGTCAGTGAAATTGTTAGGAAAAGGCTTGAAACATAAAAATTTTGGCAGATAATTGAAAATGATTAAACTTTAGTATAAAAAGGATAGAAGATGTTAGATTTTATTTTAATTCTTCTTTTTGTATATTTACTTATTTTTGGTTTTTATTATGGACTTTTTGCAAATATTGTTAGATTTATAGGTATTATCTTAGGAATATATATGTCTATGTTATTTTTTAAACCGATAGCCCATTTTATAAATGGTTATCTAAAACTTAATACAACTATTGTTGAGATACTTACCGCATTTGTTATATTTCTTATTTTCTTCTTTATATCATTGACAGTAAAAATACTTGTAAAAGATAAGGTAGAAGAAAATCCTAAATTTAGGTTCATAGACAGAATTATAGGTGGTTTTTTAGGAATAGTTATATATATTTTTATACTGTTTGCCTTAGTTAAATATTCATCAGAATATGAGATTTTAAACGAGTTAACTTCACAGTCTGATATAATAACCTTATTAAGGGATTTGGTAAAAGCTCCTTACGGTAGTTAACGTTTTTTTTGTATTTTTTCTAAATAACTTTTTGCAGTTATATTTTCTGGGTCTAAAATTAAAACATCATTGAAAATTTTTTTTGCATCTTTTAATTTACCTGTTTTAAATTTAATGATGCCTAACTCAATTAAAAATTTAGTATCTGTTGGATATATGTATAACATCTTATTTATTATCTTTTCCGCTAAATCGTATTTACCCTCTAATTTTAAAACATAAACTAATCTTAAATTCCCAAAGTAATTGTAAAAATCTTGGTTTAGTATTTGGTAGCATATATTCTCTACAGAACTATACTTCCCTTGTGCTAAAAGTGGTAAAGTTAGCCCTAACTTTGCCTCTATTGAGTAAGGTATAACTTGAAGAGCTTTTTTATAATGGAATGTTGAGTTTGAATAATTTTTGTTTAGGTAATATAACCATCCTAATCTTAGGTTTACAGTATAACCATTAGGATAGTTTGAGTAAACAATCATCAATGAGCGAATAGCATCTTTATAATTACCTGCCATTTCATACTTATAGGAATTATAATAAGCATTTTTTATATCTTGAAATGTAATAGCGAAGGATTTTGAAGTTATTAAATATATAAAAAGAAAGAGAAAAAAAATAAGCTTTTTTCTCATAACATTTCAATTTTTAAAATGAATATCCTAAGTTAACCATATAAGTAAGAATTTTAACATCATTAGGATTTCCTATCTCCTCAAATTTTTGGTAATCAACAGATGCTGATAATCCTAGATTTTTATTTAAAGACATTCCACCTTTTAGAGATACACCATATTTATATTTTTCCCTAAGATTGAAAACAACAAAACCACCTTTATCTACCATAAAACTCCGTTCACCACTCCAAGCTGATAGAGTAAAAGAGTAATTTTTTATAAAATAACTTAAGCTACCTTCAACAGATGAAAAGCTTTTCCCAAAACCTACATCATCAGAATGATTTATATAAGTACCTGATAACTCTGCATAAAAGCTACCATATTTATAATAATTTCCAAAATAAAATCCTATTCTTGGTGTTATCTGATAAACGTCTAACCCTTTAGAGCCATTAAGATTTATATAATCGTTGTAATGTGAGTAAAATAAATCTGTTCCTATATTCCACTTGTAAGGTTCATATCTGTAAGCACCTAGTATTACAGTGTACCCACCGTCTGATAGCTTATCATCACTGTCTATATAATGGAAACCCATTCTTAATTTTGTTTTAGTAAAGTAATAATTAGTGTATACAAACGTCAAATCTGTCTGGTCTAAATCTGGATTATTATTTTTATAGTTTATATGTGTGTAATCTAATCCTATTTCTAAGGAATGGTAGTAGCCTATGCCCATATATCCGTAAACACCTACAACATAACCGTTATCCTTTATTAAAGACTTATCATAGCTTAAGCCTGTTCCATACACTGAAGCTGAGTATTTAATAGGTGTTGCATAAACTAATGTTGCTAAAGATGTAGCCGTTAAGAATGAAAGGATATATTTTTTCATTATGTTTTGCCCCTTCTTACTTTATTACTGATTAAAGATTATATAACAGAAATTATTTTATTGATAGAAAAGATGATTATTATAACTATATAATCAAAGCTAAACGAAAGGATTTATTATCTTAAGTTTTCCCTCTACCGTTATGTTATGTGGAAGTATATCACTGTATAAAACTTTACAATCGTTAATTAACGCAGAAGATATTATTAAACTATCCCAATAATCAATATCCATCTTTTCTCTTATAAAAGAAGCTTGAAGTATAGTATCAGAGTTAACAGGAACAACTTTAAAATGATTACTTATATTTACAATTAATATCTGTAAATTTTCTTCAGTATATCTTGCCTTTTTTATTAAGTTTATGCATATCTCATTTAAAACTTGAGAACTTAATATTACTGTTCCCTTTGATAAGATTTGGCGAGATTTTATAACCTTTTCACTTTTACCTTCCATAAAGGCATATAACCATATATTAGTATCTACAAATATTCTATTTTTATCTGCCATACAAATCCTCTCGTTTTATCGGCTCAAAGCTTCCAACTGACTTTGGAAGCAGTTTCTCTATAATCTTTGTATTATATTCATTAATTTGACCTTTTCTTTTATATTTTTCAACCAAGTATTCGTAAAACTCTATTAATTCTTTTTGAGCTTCTTCAGGTAAAATACTTAAATCAATTTCCTTCATAATATAACACCTCTATAAAAAATTATTTCCAATAAATACCTGCCGATTTTAAATAATACATACTTTTCTTTCTTAAACCAATATTATAACCACTTATTTTTAAAATCCCTCCGTCTAAATCCTTCACCCCCGGAATAATTACACCTTTAGCCCAAAGTTTACCGCCGTATTGGATAAAACATTTTTTATAAGGTTCTATCTCTATCTTATTATTACCTATATACTTACATCCACCTTTTAAACTTACTCCTTTTATCTCTCCATTTTCATCCAGATATACTACAGGATAGGTCTGACCGTCCTTTTCGAACATTAAGTCTGTAAGATTAAAGATTTTTTTCTCATTTGTAGGATTTTCCAAAGTAAACTCTATACTTATCCTTTCCATCTCAGGTTTTGCTAAAAAATGTTTTAAAACCAATCCATCTTTTACATAATCATACTCTGTAGATACCCAAACAAATGTTCTCTTGTCCTTTTCAATCTGTTTCTTTATCTCCTCTTCAATCTTTTTAACTAACTTCTCTGCGTATGCGTCAATAACTTCATAGGTTTTTATATAATTAATATTAATATATTCATCGTAAGTTTCTTTATCTATCTCTGCAGGTTTTACAAAGAATATTAGATTTCTCTTAACTATAGAGCAGTTTACAGGTGTATAAACTTGATAAATTCTAGATATAGGTAAAAGGATAGGTAATTCTCTCTTTTTAGCTTTCTCTATATACTTGTTTTTATAATACTCAGGCAGTTTTAAATTTTGGAGCTTAAATATTATAGCTTTCCAATAATCTTCTTCTTTTTTTATCTTTTCAGGTAGTTTAACTATTTCTTCCTTAGTTATAGGTTTACCGTCTCCGTAGACACAGTATATTTTATAAAACTTTTTTACAAATTGATTTAATGCTGTTTCAGAATTTGGACAGAATGTTTTACATAGTATCTTTACTTCATAAATTCCATCATTTCCCTTTTTTTCTTTTATATCTCCCAATAAGTATGAATATCTGTCTATACTAACATTACTAACTACCGTTTCTAACTCCTTCAATGAAAGATTTCCCTTTTCGTATGCGTATTTACTTCCTGAACAACTAACTAAAAAATATATAGGAAAAATTAAGAGTAAAAATCTTATATACCTTGCCATTCTATTTCTCCTTACACTCTCTTACTTTTAATAATACTACATCATTTTTGAAGAATATTTTAAATTGAAAAAAATTTTAATTGGAATATAAATTTAACTGCCTAAATGTCTTTATATTATCTTTATTACACTTTAGTGTTACTCAATTTTTGATAAAATCTGTAAAAAAAATTGAGAGGTGTAAAAATGGAAGAATTTAAATTTAACACAATAGAAGAGGCTATAGAAGATATAAAAAATGGAAAGATGGTAATAGTAGTTGATGACCCTGACAGAGAAAATGAGGGGGACTTGGTTGTTGCCGCTGAAAAGGTTAGCCCTGAAATAATTAACTTTATGGCTAAAGAAGGAAGGGGCTTAATCTGTTTATCTCTACTACCTGAAAGATGTGAAGAGTTAGATTTACCATTAATGACTGCAAGGAATACCGACCCTAAAGGAACTGCCTTTTGTGTGTCTATAGATGCCCATCCTAAATATGGGACAACTACAGGTATATCTGCCTACGATAGAGCTATAACAATAAGATTAGCTGTAAGCCCTGACGCTAAACCGTCCGATTTTGTAAGACCGGGACATATTTTTCCGTTAAGGGCAAGAAAAGGGGGTGTTTTAGAGAGAACAGGACACACTGAAGCGTCAGTTGATTTAGCAAGATTAGCAGGTCTGTATCCTGCAGGTGTTATATGTGAAATAATGAAAGAAGATGGAACGATGGCAAGATTACCTGATTTAATGAAGTTCGCAAAAAAACATAACTTGAAAATTATAACAATTGCAGACCTAGTCCAATACAGATTAAAGAGGGAAAAATTTGTTGTAAAAGAAGCAGAGGCAAATCTCCCTACTAAATATGGCACATTCAGAATACTAGGTTATAGAAACACTCTAGATAATTCCGAGCATATTGCTTTAGTTATGGGAGAGATTAAGGAGAATGAGCCTGTTTTAGTTAGAGTTCATTCAGAATGTTTAACGGGAGATGTTTTTGGTTCTTTAAGGTGTGATTGTCAATCTCAACTACATTTGGCACTACGAAAGATAGCAGAGGAAGGAAAGGGAGTTTTAGTATATATGAGAGGACACGAAGGAAGGGGAATAGGAATTATAAACAAGATAAAAGCTTACAAACTACAGGAAGATGGCTACGATACAGTAGAGGCTAACCACAGATTAGGCTTTAACGCTGATTTAAGAGATTTTGGAACAGGTGCTCAAATTTTACTTGATATAGGCGTTAGAAAGATGAAATTGATGACAAATAATCCTAGAAAGATAGTTGCTTTAGAGGGATTTGGATTGGAAATAGTGGAGAGAGTTCCTATAATAACAAAACCTAATCCGTATAACGTCTGTTATCTAAAAACAAAAAAGGAAGTTTTAGGACATTTTATAGACGAGATAGAAAAATAAATATCTTCCATTGGATTAAAAAATTTAAATTGTGTAGAATTTTTAAGAAAAATTTAGATTATTGGGGTATAAAATGGAGTTTGAACCAGTTATCGGTTTGGAAGTACACGTCCAGATGTCAACGGAAACTAAATGTTTTTGTGGTTGTAAAGTTGAGTTTGGAGCTGAACCGAACAGTAATGTTTGTCCAGTATGTTTAGGAATGCCCGGAAGTTTACCTGTATTAAATAAAAAGGCTTTAGAGTATGCAATAAAGGCGTCTTTAGCTTTAAACTGTGAAGTTCATTTATTGTCTGTCTTTGCAAGAAAAAACTATTTTTATCCAGATTTACCAAAAGGTTATCAAATATCCCAGTATGACAAACCTTTAGCTACAAACGGTTATATAGATATTAATATAGACGGTAAAGTTGAAAGAATAAGAATTCATAGATTACATATGGAAGAGGACGCAGGTAAAACCATACATAAAGGTAAGTATTCATATGTAGATTTAAATAGAGCAGGAACGCCGTTAATGGAGATAGTATCAGAGCCAGATATACGCTCAGGGCTTGGAGCTAGATTATATTTAGAAAAACTGAGAAATATAATGAGGTATATAGGCGTATCTGATGCAGATATGGAGAAGGGACAGTTAAGGTGTGATGTTAATATATCATTAAGACCTAAAGGTAGTGATAAATTTGGAACCAAAGTTGAGATAAAAAATATAAACTCCTTTAGATTTGTTCAAAAAGCTATAGAGTATGAGATAGAGAGACAGGCGAAAATCTTAAGGAAAGGTGGGGAAATTATTCAAGAAACTAGACTGTTTGATGAAAAATCAGGTAAAACATTTAGTATGAGAACCAAGGAAGAAGCACACGATTATAGATACTTTCCAGACCCTGACCTTATACCAGTTAGAATAACTAAGGAGTATATAGAAAAAATAAAAAATTCTCTTCCAGAGCTACCAGATGATAAGGCTAAAAGGTATGTTAATGAGTTAAATCTAACAGATTACGACGCTGATGTTTTAGTTGCAGACAAGGACAGGGCAAAATATTTTGAAGAGGCAGTTTCAATCTATTCAAAATCTCCAAAATCTATTGCCAATTGGATAATTAACGAGTTGTTAGGTAAATTAAACGAGGAAAATATACATATATCAGACAGTCCAGTAAAACCTAGCCATATAGCAGAACTAGTTGAGCTTATAGATAAAGGAGATATATCAACTAAGATAGCTAAACAGGTTTTTGAAGAAGTGTTTAAAACTTCAAAATCTCCTAAACAGATAGTTGAAGAAAAAGGACTAAAACAGGTTTCAGATGAAGGAGAAATAAGAAAAATTATTGAAGAGATAATAGCAAAACATCCTAAAGAGGTTGAAAAGTATAAGAATGGTAATAAAAAAATAATGGGCTTTTTTGTAGGTCAGGTAATGAAAGCTACAAAAGGAAAAGCAAATCCAAAGGTTGTAAATAAAATATTAAATGAGATATTAGGCTAATTCTTTCTTTTCCTTTCTTATTCTTTGAAAAATCTTACCAATTAAATACATCTTATTTTGATATAATTTTGGATAAATTTACTTTTTAAATTTAGAGGCTAAATTAATGAAATATGAGTATCTAACAAATGATTTAATAGAAAAAATAGATAGTTATCTAAATAAATTTCCATACAAGGAGCAAGCAATAATTCCTTCTTTACACGAGATTTTAGAAAAGTATAGGGATATACCGTATAAATCTTTGGAGGAATTGTCAGACTATCTTCAAATTCCATTAAGCCATATAGAAGGTATAGCAAGTTTTTACGATATGTTTAGATACAAAAAAAACGCAAGACATCATATAAGAATATGTAGAAATCTACCTTGCCATTTAGCCAACTATCAATCTTTGTTGGATAAGATAAAAGAGTTAACAGGAGCGGATATTGGAAAAAACAGTCCAGACGGTAGATGGTATATAGAGTTAGTAGAATGTATCGGTAGTTGTGCAATAGCACCTGCATTTCTAATTGATAATGATTTATACGATGGTAGCAGTTTAGATGAAGAAGAATTAAAAAAAATATTAGAAAAGTATAAATAGGAGAAGATTAGCTCAAGAAATCTTTTAAGTGTCTTTTCATAGCAAGATTTCTTAACTTCTTTAAAGCCCTTTGTTCTAATTGTCTAACTCTTTCCCTTGAAATTCCTAACTTTTCTCCAACTTCATTTAAAGTTTTTGGTTCTTTACCATTCAATCCAAATCTCTCTTCTATTATAGTTCTTTCCCTTTCATCTAATACTGTTAATAATCTCTCAATTTCTTTGTTTAATGCTTCTTCAACAACTTCCTTTTCTACATCTTCAGTTCCAGTTTTTGAAACTAAATCAAGTAGTGTTAAATCTTCCTCTTCATCTCCTATAGGTTGGTCAAAAGATATAGGAGTTCTGACTATCTGTAGAGCAGTTTTAACCTTTCTTGGACTTGCGTCAACCTCTTCTGCTATCTCCTCAATTGTAGGTTCTCTTTTAAGTTTTTCCTTCAATCTTTCATATGCTTCTTTAACTTTGTTTATAAATAATGATTCTTTAACAGGTATTCTAACAGCCCCAGTTTGTTGAAATATTGTTTGCATAATAGCCTGTCTTATCCACCAAACAGCGTAAGATATAAACTTAACATCTTTGTCTGGGTCAAATCTTTTTGCCGCTTCAATTAAACCTAAATTCCCAGCAGCTATTAAATCTGTTAATGGAACTCCCCAACCTGTGAAATTTTTAGCAACATTTATAACAAATCTTAAATTACCTTCAACTAACTTTTTTAAAGCTTCTTTATCACCTTGCTTAGCCCTTATTGCCAATTCTTTTTCTTCCTCAGGGGTTAATAAGGAATGTTCAGCCATATGTTGTATATATAGATTTAAAGTTGATTGCTCATTCTTAGTTTTCATTTTGCCTCTCCTTTACCTTTACCTTTATTTTTTATTAATTATGAAGGTTGAATGTGAAAATTAAGTGAAATGTATTTCAAAATTTAATATCTTGTTTTTCAATTTGTACAATCATTGGATTAAAATATTAGTTTAATGTTTTTGGACATAAAAAGGAAGAGATAAATACCTTGAATTAGAAATAAAAAAAGAAAAAACCTAAATAAGAGGTGAAAAATAACATCTCTATTAAAACTACACTATATTCTATCAGAATTCCTCAAAAATTTAGCAGAATTTAAAAATTTAGAAGTATCCGTAAGCAAAAAACGAAAGTTAATAAAAAGAGTTTATAGATTTTTAAGAGAATTTTTAGAGATATTGGTAATGTTAATAAGGACAATGGAAAAAGAGAGGAAACTAATAATGATATAGGAAGGGAATTAAGCATGAAAAAGAAGGATTTGAGGGAAGATATAAAAAGAGTTATTGGTTTAGGTAATTAGTGGAGAAATATGAGGTAATAGGGAATAAAGCATATAATGGTAAAAAAGCATAAGGAAGAGATTGAAAATATAAAGACATCAAGAAAAAAAATAGATTTTGTTCACTTAAATAAGACCCCACAAAATTTGAAAGTATGTAAAACCTTACTAATCTTCATAATCTTTATAATCCCCAGATTTTATTAAATGCCCCCGAGGTTCAGGATAAAAATATATCCAAGCTTTATAAATTTTATTGTTTACAATTACATCTATTAATTCTCTTTCATAAAAATGTGGATGTCCTTCCAAGTAGTCTATTTCTTCCAACGTTAAATTATCAACTTCATACAGTTCACCTTTTATTTTAGTTAAAGGTTTTTTTACTACATATGGAATACCTGTTGCATAGAGGCTATATTTTTCTTTCGTAAAACCTTCACCTATAAACTTAGCATTTTCCAAAAGATAATGATTACCAAAACCTTTTCTTAAAGTTCCATAAACAAAAATATAATGTTTCCCAGCCATATCTTTAATATATTTTTAGAATGTTTTTGCTTATATTAAAATTCTTTGCAATTTATTATAGTGTAAAATAATCTTCTTAATAAAACTGAATAGATAGATTTAAGAAGGAGAGTAAATTTAAGTAAAGAAATGGATGATAACTTACTGTTTGAGATACGAAATTTAGAAAAGAGATATAAAATAGATGTAGGTTTATTTAAGAAGGAGTATTTTTATGCTGTAAATAAGGTCTCCTTTAAGGTTTTTAGGAATGAGATTTTAGGTTTAGTTGGGGAAAGTGGTAGTGGAAAATCAACAATCGGAAGGTTAATACTCAAACTAATAAAAAAAACCGATGGGGATATTTATTATAAAGGCAAAGATTTATACAAACTTACAAAGCTAGAAGAGAAAAAGTTTAGAAAGGAAACATCTATCATATTTCAAGACCCTAGGAGTTCATTAAATCCACGTATGAAAATTTACGAAATATTGGAAGAACCTTTGATAGTTCATAAGATAGATAAAAAATTGAGAAGATATATTATAGAAAACTCAATTATTAATGCTGGTCTTGATACAACATTTTTAGAGAAGTATCCTTTTGAGTTATCAGGTGGACAGAGACAAAGGGTAGCAATAGCTAGAGCTATAGTTTTAAATCCTGATTTTATTGTAGCTGATGAGCCGACATCCGCCTTAGACGTATCTACCCAGTTACAGATAATAAATCTAATAAAAAAACTTAAAAATGAAAATTCTCTATCTGTTTTATTTATAACCCATGATTTAAATGTAGTCGGGAATATATCCGACAGATTAATAGTTCTATACAGAGGAAAAATAATGGAAAAAGGAAACACGACAGATATTTTAAACTATCCATTACATCCTTATACAAAACTTTTGATAGCTAGTTTACCTGTAAGTCATCCTAAAGATAGGAATAAAAAAGAATTGCCTAAAGAAGTTTTCAGAGAGGATATACAAAATAGTTGTGTTTTCTATCATAGATGTCCGTATGCGGAAGACAGATGTAAAGTAGAACCTGATATTAAAAATATCAATGGACGGGAGGTTTACTGCCATTTTGTCTAATTCCTTAGATATATCTAAGCTGATAGATACAGAAATAATAATCGGTTTTATCATTTTAATAATTCTATTATTCCTATCTGCATTTTTTGCAGGAATAGAAAGTTCATTCTTTTCATTAAATTATTTAAAGATTAAAAGATTAAAACAAAAGGGAAATAAAACTGCAGAGATAATAGAAAAGTTAAGGTCTAATCCTAAAAGTTTAGTTATTACATTTTTAATAGGTAATGAGCTTGTAAACATTACTGCATCTGCCGTAATGTCAAAAATTATTATTGATAAATTTGGTGCAGAGTATCTAATTATAGGTGTTTTCATAATGACTGTATTAATCTTAACATTTGGAGAAATTACACCTAAAACGGTAGGAAGTTATTATCCTGAAAGGTACGCCTTTTTTGTAGCTAAACCTTTTTATATTTTTTATCTGGCGATAACACCTTTCAGATTTGTATTTATGAAGTTTTCAGAGTATATACTGAAAAAGCTAGGTTTAGAGCTTCCTGTTGAAAGTCAGAAATTATCTGTTGAGGATATTATATCCATTATAAATATAGGGGTTGATAAAAATATTTTTACGGAAGAAGAAAAAGAATTTATAGAGGCAACATCTCAACTACATCAAACACAGGCAACGGAAGTAATGACACCGAGAAGAGATATATTTGCCTTACCTGTAAATATCACAGTGTTTGAAGCTTTAGAAAGAATTAAAGATGTAGAGTTCAGCAGAATACCTGTTTATAGGGAAAATTTAGACAATATAGTTGGTATCCTTTATGTAAAAGACATTATTTTAGCAAAGTTGGAAAATAATAACGAAAAAATAGAAAAGTTTTTAAAAGAAGCAATTTTTATACCTGAGTTTACAAATCTTCTAGAGTTATTAAAAAGATTTGAAAGGGAAAGGATACATATTGCCATAGTAATTGATGAGCACGGAACAGTTGTAGGACTGATTACTTTACAAGACATATTAGAGTATATAGTAGGTGAATTACCTGAGGAAAATGACCATGATAATGGTCACATTAAAAAGATTAATAATAACTTATGGGAAGTATCAGGAAAGTTGGATGTTGAAGTTTTACAGGAAAAGCTAAATATAGAACTTCCTGAAGATTATGATTTTGATACCGTAGCAGGTTTTATTTTATACCTACTACAGAGATTACCTGTGGAAAACGAAGTAATAGAGTACAAAAATTTCAAATTTAAAATAAAAAAAGTGGAAAATAATAGGATTGTTGAAGTGATTATAGAGAGGAGGGATAATTCTAACGAGGTAGATAATGATTAGTTATATAATAGCGATAGTATTCTTCCTTATCTTAGAGGCATTTTTCTCAGGTTCAGAATTGGCTTTATTCTCTATAAATAGAACGAAGTTAAAATATTTAGCTAAAGAGGGAGATAAAAGAGCTAAAAAGGTCTATGAGGCATTAGAAAAACATTTTGACGAGTATATAGCAACGACTTTAATAGGAACAACTTTAAGTATAGTAAGTATAACATCCATATTTGTATCCTTTTTACATCAAGTTGGAGAATACATATTTATTTTAAAATCAAAAGAAGAGATTTTGGCAGAGAGTATTATAGTTATAACATTACTATTTGGAGAAATACTTCCTAAAAGTATTTTCCAACATTATGCAGATAAAATTATATATTTTATAATTCCTATTCTAGATTTCTTTAGAAAACTATTTTTCCCACTTACAACTTTGGCAAAATTAATAACTAAAATAGTTTTTTTCATATTTAGAATTAAAGGTAAAGAAGAGAAAGTTTTATCAAGGGAAGAGCTTATAGATATTCTTATAACTGAAGGTGGGGAGATAGAAGATTTACAAAAGAAAATAATAGTTAATGTTCTTCTTTTTAATCAGAGAAGATTAAGTGAAATAGTTGTTCCTTTGTCTGATGTTGTTGCAGTAGATATTTCATCAAAAGTAAAAGATGTTATACCTATTTTAAAGGATACAGGATTTTCTCGTATACCTATTTATAATAAAAGGATTGATGCAATAGAGAAAGTAGTCAAAGCCTTCGATTTAAAAAATGCCAACCCTGAAGATCCTATCAGTAAATATGCAAAAAAGATAAGATTTGTTCCTGAATTTGCAAGTTTACCTAATGTTCTGAAAGGTTTTAAAAGGCATAGAGACCATATGGTAGTGGTCGTTGATGAAAGGGGAGCTACTATGGGAATAACAACTTTAGAGGATGTTTTAGAGGAAATAGTGGGGGACATAAGGGACGAGTTTAAAAAAGAGAAAGAAAAGGAGATGATTATAAAAAAATTTACAAAAGATAAAATTAAAGTAGACGGTAGAATTGATATAAGGGAAGTTGAAACATTAATGGGAGTTAAACTTCCTAAAGGTATATATCAAACTGTTGCAGGATTAATAATATATACACTCGGTAGAATGCCGAAAAAAAACGAAAGTATAGAAATAGAAGAATTGAGATTTACTGTTGAAGAGGTTGACGATAAAAGAGTTAAAGTTGTATCAATAGAAAAAATATATAATCAACAAGGTTAGTCTATTGGAAACATTAATAAAAGATGAGTTTATAGTCTTAAAGAAAAATCTAATACCAGATTTTGACC
>QNZF01000026.1 GCA_003978485.1 Persephonella sp. | reverse complement strand
AAAATCAAAAAAAACATCTACAAATATTATTTTAGGATTATCTTCAGATATTTTCTTTATAAGATTTGCTAATTTGTCTCTAGGAAGTAAAGGCTTTAGTTTAGCGTTCCAGCTTTCTAATGTATTCCCATCAATATAAACGAAGACAAAATCTTCCGCTTTGTTTTTAGAAAGATAGGACAATTTATTTTCTACTTTTATAAAAAAATCATCAATAAAACTGGCTACAACTTCCCTTACATACGGAATAAATGATATAACAACACTAAATATTAGTACACTAATATACTTTACAAAACTTTTTTTATCTAATTCTAATTTAAATTTATTAATCATAATCCGTCCATTTCTATTAAAAATTATAAGTAATTTTTCAAAAATATTTTATAATAAAGTTTTAATATTCCTATCCAATTAGAATTTATGCTTTAATAATAATCAAAAATAAAAAATTTTCTTAAAAGTTATGTTAAAAATTACAGATGTGAAAATATATCCATTTGATACATCTAGTATAGGTGGAAGGATTAGAGCTATAGCTGATATAACGATAGAAGATACATTTGTTATCAAAGGTATAAAACTTGTCCAAAATAGATATGGGGGATACTTTATAGATTTTCCTAAAAAATCAACATCTCAAGGAAAATTTATAGATATTATAGAACCATTAGATAAAAGATTTACCGAAAGTGTAAGAAGGGCAATAGTTGATAAATATAAGGAAGTTATGAACTTGGAATAAAATCTTTAATGGATTTTTCTTCTAAAGTAAAACTTGAGTTTAAACAGTTAAAATTGTAAATCAGCAAGTTTTCCTTACTAAGAACACATTCTTTAAACATATCTAAATTTTTTTCTATTAGATAGTTTGTTTTTATTAAAGGCTCCATACTATTTATATTTAGTAAATTCCCAAACTCATAAAGTATGTAATCACTGTTAGTTGTTATAACAAATGCAAAACCCAAATTTGATGCTAAGCTTAAAAACTTTGCAAGCTCAAACTGTTCATCAACTGAAAGATGAACTTCAGGTTCTTCAAAAAATATAATTAGATTGTTATCTGTATGATTTAAGAATTTAAGTATTGCGTATATAGGGAACAGTGAAAGGATAGAACTTTTTATCAGATGTAATGGATAAAGAAAATCCTCCCTATCCTTAAAAAGAAATGTTTTATACCTGTTAACAAAATTTTTTTCAACAAATTCTCCCTTTAACAGTCTTTCTTCTAAAAAATCCAGAATTTTTTTTATCTTTTTATTAAAAGTTTTCTCACCTGATAATTTCGCCGTTTTTATCAGATATAACTTTTCTAAAAACTCAATATCTGCTTTGGAAAACTCTAAATCTACCTTTCTAAATTTGCTAAATATATTAGGAATAATGTAATCTGCACCTAAAACTAATCCATTTCTTGACGATGGAATGTAAACAGGTTTAGGAACTTTTCTTAACACACTATATTTAAACAACTCATTGAAAGGATTAGAGTATAAATTAATTAATGCTATTTTTTTCTTCTCATACTCTCTAATGGCTTCCCTTAATTTTTCCTTTATCAAGGCTAAATCTTCCTCTGTATCATCTGAAAAAACAATATCCTGTAATGAGAAATTGTTAAACTTTAAATCCCCTTGAAAATTTAGAGTTCCTTTTAAATTACTTAAATCTCCTTTTATATAGTTAACAGTATTTCTTCTTATTTCCTTTATAAGAAGTTTTAAATCTTTATCCGATATATTAAAAAGTTTCTCAATTATATGTTTATAATTTTTTAAGTTCCAAATACTCCGAACTGCATTTTCTACTATAAAATTTATATCCCTTTCAGGCAGTTTTTCTAATTTTGAGAAGATAGAATACAAGACGGTTATAAAGAATTTTCTTTCATCACAATTTCCAAGAAATACAGTTAAAGGTTTTAAATCAACTTTTCCAATAGAGAGAGTACCTAAATTTTTAAAGTAAATTCTCATGAAATCTCCAAAAGTTAATTAAATCCTAATTAAAATATACTGTTATGAAGTATAACTTTTCAACAGGATATTTGATTAGAAAATGGGATTTGCTTAATTAATGGAGCGGGAGACGGGACTCGAACCCGCGACCATCTGCTTGGAAGGCAGATGCTCTACCAGCTGAGCTACTCCCGCACTATAGTGGAGGGGGCAGGATTCGAACCTGCGTAGGCATAACGCCAGGAGATTTACAGTCTCCCGCCATTGGCCAGGCTAGGCGACCCCTCCAGTAAAAGCTGGCGGTGGGACTCGAACCCACGACCTGGTGATTACAAATCACCTGCTCTGCCGACTGAGCTACGCCAGCTTAACTTACCCGCCCAAAGCAATAATATATTTTAATGATAAAAATTTTTTTGTCAAGATTTGTATATTACTGGTATTCCTAAAACTATACCAATATTTTGAGTATCTACTTAAAAGATATTAACGGCAAATTTAGTATAAGATAATTTTATTCATAAAAAAAATAGTTTGAGGTTGCTAAATGTTAGTAAAAGAAAGGCTTTTTACTCCGGGACCTGTTCCTTTACCTCCACAGGTTATAAAAGCTTTAGGGCAACAAATAATACATCATAGGACGCCAGAATTTACAAAGATTTTCAAAGAAGTTAAAGCTAAATTAAAGAAACTTCTTAAAACTGATAGGGATGTATTAGTTTTCACATCTTCAGGAACAGGAAGTATGGAAGCATCTGTAATAAACTTTTTCAGTAAAGGAGACAAAGTTTTAGTTATTAATGGTGGTAAATTCGGTCAAAGATGGTTAGAGCTGGCAAAAACATTCAGTTTAAATCCTATAAACTATCAAATAGAATGGGGAAAAACTTACAATCAAAAGGAAGTTGAGGAGATAATAGATAACAATCCAGATTTAAAAGGTATATTAGTTCAACATTCTGAAACTTCTACAACAACTTACCATGATGTTGAGTTTTTAGGTAAATTAGCTAAAAAGCTTGATGACTGTATATTAGTTGTTGATGGAATAACATCTGTTGGTGTTTATGAGGTTTATCCTGAGGAAATAGGAATAGATATACTTATAACAGGTTCTCAAAAGGCATTAATGCTTCCACCGGGATTAAGTATACTTTACTATTCTGAGAAAGCAGAAAAAAGATTAAATAAAAGCGATATTCCGAAATATTACTTTGACGTTAAAAAGGAAGCTAAGAAGCAGGCAGAGGGACAGACTGCTTACACTACAGCTATAAATCTTATAATTGCTCTAAATGAAAGTTTATCTCTTATATTAGATGAAGGTTTAGAAAATCTAGCAAGGAGACACTCTATTATGGCAGAGGCTACTAGGGAAGCAGTTAAATCTTTAGGATTAAAACTGTTATCTGAGAGCCCTTCAAACTCTGCAACAGGTGTTTATTCCCCTGAAGGTATAAATGGAGATGCGTTAAGAAAAGAGTTATTAAAAATAGGTTTTAGAGTTGCTGGAGGACAAGACCATCTAAAAGGAAAAATATTAAGAATTGCACATATGGGATACTTTGATTATATGGATGTTCTACAGGTAATAGCAGGTTTAGAGATAGCATTAAACAAAATAGGATATAAAATTGAATTTGGAACAGGAGTTAAAAAAGCCCAAGAAATAATCTTTTCAAATTTATAAAAATCTTTTCACTACTTTTTCATCTTTTAAATTTATTTTTGTATCCAGTAAAAAGGGGGAAATTATGGGAATAAATATAAAAGTGCCAGCTTCAACTGCAAACTTGGGAGCAGGTTTTGACACATTAGGAATAGCTTTAAATCTGTATAACGAGTTTTATATAGAAGAAAGTGAAGAAGACGAGATAATCACCATTCCAAAAAACAGTGAGTTTGAAAATCCAGAAAAAAATCTATTTTTCAGAGTGTTAAAAGATGTTTTAAAGATGTACGGAGAAGAGCACAGAAGGTTTAAAGTTAAACAGATAAACAGAATTCCAATATCAAGAGGTTTAGGTAGTAGTGCTTCCGTTATAGTTGGAGGTATAGTTGCAGGTTTTAAAATCTTAGATAAAAATTTAGACGATAAAACATTCTTTGATATAGCTTACAGATACGAAAATCATCCAGACAATCTAATTCCTGCATATAAAGGAGGTTTTATAACAGCTTTAAAAGATGGTGATAAAACATACTACCAAAAGTTATTTTTTCCTGATGAGATAAAGTTTATAGTCGTTATACCAGATTTTGAGTTATCAACTGAAGAGGCAAGGAAGGTATTACCTGAAAACATACCTTTAAAGGATGCAATTTTTAATATTCAAAGGGTAGCCCTTTTTATATCAGCTTTACAAAATAGAAAATATGAGCTTTTAAAAGTTGCTATGGAAGACAGATTACACCAACCTTACAGAAAAAAACTTATACCTGAGTTTGATAATGTTATAAGAAATGCCTATTCAAATGGAGCTTTAGGAGTATCTCTAAGTGGAGCAGGTAGTTCAATAGTAGCTTTAGCCAAAGAAAATTTTGATGCTATAGGTAAGGCTATGGTTGATACATTCTCAAAGGTTGGTATAAAAGCAGAATACAAAATATTAGAAAAGGATGATAGAGGTGTTTATCTTACGGAAGATTAATATAGTCTTAATATTCATTTCTATGTTTTATCTTCTATTTTACAGTTGTGGGACTAAGAAAAAATTTTTTTCAGAGTTTAATCAAAATCTTAACAAGGTTATAAATCAAGATGAGTTAACATTATCAACACTTTTCGGTAAAGTTATAGAAGCTAAGCTTAACTATATAGTTATAAAGGTAGACGATAAAAAGAGAGAGATATTAACCGAAAATGTAGGAAATCTTGAAGATTATTTAATTAAAGTTTACAAACAAAATTGTTTAAATAGGAATGGTAAGCTTGAGTTGATAGATAACGAATTAGATAAAAAATTTAGTGATATGATTTACAATCAAATCCAATCAAATGATTTTCCGGATGTTTATTTAAAAGAGTATTTAAAAAAAGACTACAAAGTAAACTCTTTTATGGTGAAAAAGTTTTATAACATACCTGAAGACACATTTATATTTTGTTATCTTCCTGAAAGTAAAAGATTTTATAGCGTAGCATTTGATAAAAAAAATAACTTAATAAAACTGTATAGAGGTAGCGTTTTAGGAGTAATACCTAAATATGCAGAGGAAGAAAGTAAAAAACTAAAGGAAAAAATCCAAAAGATTATAGAAAAAGATTTGGAAAATTTGGTTTGGTTTTCTTTAAATCTACCACTCTATTATAAAGGAATAAAACTGTACTACTTTGAGGCTAGACCTGTTTATGAAACGGAAGAGGACAGGAAAGCAAATTTAGGCACTGACAGATGGGATGTTTATATAAAGCTAAAGAACACAACTTTAAAGCCTTTTATCTTAAATATAGGGAAGATTACATTCATTATTAATGGAGAAGAGTATAAACCACTATTTAAAATTGATGAAAAAGGAAATATTAAAGGTATAGAAATATCCGGGGATTGTAAAAGAATTGAAGGAAACAGAGTAATAATACCTCCCTATGGAAAGTGTAATATATACTACATATATGATAGATTGAAAAAAGAAGGGGGATTAAAATTTATAGGAGTAAAAAATCTTAAAGGCGGAATACTTATTTTTGATGTTTATCCTATATACATCTGGAGTATGACAACTTACGATATGAAGATAGAAGGTTTATCAATAGAAGATAACGAGTAGCTGGGGATAAAAATTGAAAATTTTGTCAAAAAAAGATTTAAAAACATTTATAAAGTTTTTAGATTATCTTAATGAAGGAATATTGGTAATTGATGAAAAGGAAAGAATTGTCTATCTCAACAAATACGGAAAGGAAATTTTAAATTTAGAAAGACCTGAAGGGAAACATTTTTCAGAGGTAATAGAAAATAATTATCTATACTCAATTATTGCCCATAAATACGAAGAAGATAGACAGGAAGAGATAATAATTGATGATAGAAAATTTTTAGTAAAGATATACCATATAGATGGTAAAAAATTTATACATTTTACAGATATTACCCCTTTTGAGATTTATAAGCAGGCCAAAAAGGATTTTGTATCTAATGTATCTCACGAATTAAAAACTCCTTTAGCAGTTCTAAAAGGAGTATTGGAAACATTAGAGAGTGAAGAAATGGACAATAATAAGAGAAAGTTTTTAAAGATGGCATTAAAGAGAATTAATCAGATGGACAGTTTAGTTAATGATTTACTTATTATTGCACGTTTAGAAGCTCAGGAGTATAAAGTTATAAAAACTGAAATAAATCTGAAAAAGTTAGTCAATCAGATATTTGAAGATTTAAATTATATTGCAAAAGAGAAGAATATAAAACTTATTAATTCTATCCCTTCAGATTTAAAAATAAAGGGAGATGAGAAAAAGATTTGCATACTGTTAAAAAATCTTATAGAGAATGGAGTAAAGTACAATAAAGAAAATGGATTGGTAGACGTTAAAGGATACATAAAGGAGAAATATTTTGTCATCGAAGTGATAGATACAGGAATAGGAATACCTGCCAAATCTTTACCTTTAATTTTTGAAAGATTTTACAGAGTTGATAAATCCAGAAGTAGAAGCGTGGGAGGAACAGGTCTAGGCTTATCAATAGTTAAACATATAACGGAAGCACATAACGGTAAAATTGAAGTAGAAAGCGAGGTAAACAAAGGGACAAAGTTTAGAATATATCTACCTATGGAATAGGTTATAGGATAATCAATTCTATAAATTTTTTTGGTTTGTTTTGTTATCAAAACTAAATTTTAAATATTAATTCAAAATATAAGTTGTTAACCGAATTGATATTAAAATCAGATAAACACTTAAAACCTTTTCATCTCTTAATATATTTCTGTAGTGGAATTAATATATCTCGGTAATAAAATGAATTAAAAAATTTTTAATTTGATATTTAAGGCCTATGTTAATCTTAAGCTTTTTCAACAAGCCAGTTATTGTATAATTTTTGTAGTTTTTAATATCATTCAGAGGTTTAGATGAAAGGAGGATTAATAATTCTATCTGCACCTTCGGGAGCAGGGAAAACGACTATCGAGCAGTTTATACTGTCTGAAATTCCAAATGTTGTAAAGGTTATAACCTGCACGACTAGAAAGCCGAGAAAAAACGAAGTAAACGGAAAGGATTACATATTCTTAACGGAGGAGGAGTTTAAAAAATTAATAGAAAAAGATTTCTTCTTAGAATATGCTATTGTCCACGGTAGATATTACGGTACACCTAAAGAAAAGGTTTTGGAGGAAATAAACAGAGGAAACGATGTATTACTTAATATAGATGTACAGGGAGCTTTAACTATAAAAAATAAATATTCTTCAATTTTTAGTATTACTTCCATATTTATTATTCCACCTTCAATAGATGAGCTAATAAGAAGATTGGAAAAAAGAGGAGAAACTAAAGAGGAGATAGAGAGGAGACTTAAATCTCTGGAAAAAGAAATGTCTAAATGGAAATATTACGACTTTATAGTCATAAATGATATTTTAGAAAAGGCAAAAGATGATGTAAAAAGGATTATCCTATCACAAAGGTTAAGAACAGATAGATTTAATCTTTCAATTATTAAAGATGAAAAATTGAAAAAATTAATGGAAATGTAGGAAAAATGGATTTAAAAGAGTATCTAAATAAACAGAAAAAGTTAGTTGATAAATATATAGACCAGTATTTACCTGTTGGAGTTCCAAAAAAATTATTTGATGCTATGGCTTATAGTGTAAAAGCAGGTGGAAAAAGGTTAAGACCTATACTAGTAATAGAAAGTGTAAAGTCTATTAATACATTAATGGATATAAAGTTATTTATTGATATAGTAGTTGCGGTTGAGTTTATACATACATACTCACTTATACATGACGATTTACCTGCTATGGATGATGATGACTTAAGGAGAGGAAAACCTACCTGCCACAAAGTTTTTGGAGAGGCTATAGCAATTTTGGCAGGTGATGGTTTACAATCCTACGCCTTTGAGCTTATTTCACAGAATAAAAGTATAAAATCAGATAGATTAATTAAAATAATCAACAGTTTAGCCCATGGAACAGGTATTTTTGGAATGGTAGCAGGACAGTCAGCAGATATACTGTCGGAAAAGGAAAACAGTTTTAATGATGTAGAGTTTATACATAAACATAAAACCGCAAAATTTATACAGTCCTGTTGTTATATAGGTGGATTAATAGCAGATGGAACTGAAGAACAACTTGAAGCTTTAAAAAATTACGGTTTATATATCGGTTTAGCTTTTCAAATACAGGATGATATTTTAGATGAGATAGGAGATGAGAAAAAGTTAGGGAAAAGGACACATAAAGACAGGGAAAAAAACAAACTAACATATCCTTCAATTTACGGTTTAGAAAAATCTAAAAAGTTGGCAAAGGAGTATGTGGAAAAAGCAATAAACGAAATAAAAGTTTTAAATAATTCAAAAATTTTAGAAAAAATTGCAAAATTTATAATTGAAAGAGAGGTTTAAGTTGAGATTTATTTTAATAGGAGATGTTATAGGAAGGACAGGACGAAACACACTTAAAGAAGTTTTACCTGAAGTAAAGAAGAAGTATAAACCTGATTTTATAGTTATAAATGGCGAAAATTTAGCAGGTGGTTATGGAATAACAAAAAAAGTCTTTAAAGAAATAGATAAACTCGGTATAGATGTTATTACTTCAGGTAATCATATATGGGATAAGAAAGAGATTTATCAGTTTATAGATGAAGAACCTAAACTTCTAAGACCTGCGAACTATCCACCTATGGTACCTGGTAGAGGATACGGGATTTATGAAAAAAACGGAAAGTACATAGCAGTTATAAATCTTATGGGTAGAGTTTTTATGGGTATACCTTTAGACTGTCCATTTAGGAAGTTTGATGAGATATACAATGAGATAAAAGATAAAGTTGATTACATAATAGTTGACTTCCACGGAGAGGCTACCTCTGAAAAAAATGCTTTTGGATATTATGTTGACGGTAGAGCTACTGTTGTTTATGGGACACATACTCATATACCTACTGCAGATGAAAGAATACTACCTAAAAACACAGTTTACATTACAGATGTAGGATTAACAGGAGCTTTCCAATCTGTTATAGGTATAGAACCTAAAAATTCAATTAAAGGTTTTTTAACAGGTTTACCTCAAAAATATGATGTAGCTAAGGGAGAAAAAATCTTTAATGCTTTATTTGTTGAAATAGATAATTTTCAAATAGAAATGGAGAGAATTCAGATTAAAATCCTATAATTTCATTTCACAATATTTTCATAATTTTCTTAGATTATATAGTTAAAATAAAAGATTTGGGGATTGCACATATGAAATCACAAATTAAATTTATTTAATGATTTCCTTAAAATCTTTGTTTAACTAAATAGGTAGTTTCAAATCTTCAATTTCTAATAAAACTGTATGGTGGGGTGAATTATTTATGTTATTTTTATTGTCATATAATCCTTTACTTTGGAGAAGGTTATGGGAAGAATAAAAGAGATACTGGAAAAAATAAAAGGGAAAAAAACATTGCAGGTAAAAAAAGGTGAATGGATAAAATGTCCACAATGTAAAACATTAATACACAGTGATGAACTAGCTAAAAATTTAAAAATCTGTCCCCACTGTGATTACTACTTTAGAATGACAGCACAAGAAAGGGTAAACTCACTTTTAGATGAGATTTATTCTTTTGATTTGTTCCCTGAGTTAGAACCGATAGACAGTTTAAATTTTAAAGACACGAAACCTTACAAGGATAGACTGAAGGAAGCCCAAAAGAAGACTGAGTTAAAAGATGCAATGGTAATTGCCTACGGAAAGATAGCAAGTAAAGAGGTAGTTTTAGGAGTAATGGATTTTAGATTTATGGGTGGAAGTATGGGAAGTGTAGTTGGAGCCAAATTTGTAAGAGGTGCAGAATACGCAATAGCTAAAGGTATACCATTTATCGTTATTACCGCTTCAGGTGGAGCGAGAATGCAGGAAAGTATTCTGTCATTAATGCAGATGGCTAAAACATCAATAGCAGTGGAAAGGCTAAATAAAGCAGGAATTCCTTATATAGTTGTACTAACTGACCCTACAATGGGGGGAGTATCTGCAAGCTTTGCATTTTTAGGAGATATTATACTTGCAGAACCTAACAGTTTAATAGGATTTGCAGGACCTAGAGTTATTCAAGAGACCATTAGACAAGAGCTTCCTGAAGGTTTTCAAAGGGCAGAATTTCTTTTAGAAAAGGGACAGATTGATTTAATTGTTGAAAGAAAAAATTTAAAAAAGACTTTATACACTTTAATAAAACAAACTCAGGGGGCAAATGTATGATTAAGAAAATAATCACTAAATTTAGAGGTAATAAATCATGGTTAGTAAAAAGGCAAAAAAATTGGGAGTTTCTATGATGTTAGCTTTTTCGTTATATTCTTATTCCTTTGCTTTGGATAATTCTATGGAAGTTGAGTACATTAATGCAGTCAAAAATAACAATATGCCAAAAGTTGTTAATATCCTTTCCGAAGGATTGGATGTTAACGTTAAAGAAGAGAAGACAGGTTGGACAGCTCTACATTATGCTGTTTATTACGGATATTACAAAACTGCTAAATATCTTTTAGAAAATGGAGCTAATGTCAATCTGAAGAATAGAAAAGGAGAAACTCCTCTACATCTTGCAGTTAAAAAAGGAAATGTGAGAATGGTTAAACTGCTATTGGAGTATGGGGCGGAAATGGACATAAAGGATGCTTACGGTAAAATGGCTATAGATTATGCAAAAGACGAAAGAATAGAGGAGCTACTGTCTGAAGACCTTTCGGATGAGGATATAGCTATTAATAAACTTTTCTCTGCAGTGAAAAATTGTAATGTTAACAAAACTAAAAAAGTTTTAAAAGATTTAAACTTAAACATTCAAAACAATGAGGGCAAAACTCCCATATTTTATGCAGTTGAAAAGTGTGATACTAAATTTTTAAAGTTTTTAATAAACAAAGGAGCTAATGTTAATGCAGAAGACGATAACGGTTTAACTCCACTTTACTATGCAATAATGAAAAAAGATTTGAATAAAGTTAAAGTTTTAGTTGAAAGTGGAGCAGTTATTGATATTAAAAGCCCGAGAGACCCATCGCCCTTAATGGTTGCGGTAAACAGTGGGGCTAAAGATATTGTTAAGTATCTACTATCAAAAGGTGCAAATCCTAATCATGTGGCAATAATAGAAAGTTTCCACGGTATATATGTTTTAACACCGTTAGATATAGCAAGAAAAAGAGGATATAAGAAGATTTACAGAATTTTAAGAAAACATGGAGCTAAATCTCAGAAAGAGTTTACTAAGGAAGAATTAAAAAAAGTGTTAGGACAAATATAAAAAAAATAGAAGAAAGGGCTTTAATAATGTACCCTTTCTTCCAAACACACCCCTTTGAAAATTAGAAAAAATTATACATATAACCAACCCTAAATGTAAGATTATTTTTGAATTGACAAAAGATAATTTTATGTCTTTTTGTTTTTGACCATTTTAATCATAAACTCTTTTTTACCTATCTAATTTATAATAAGTTGGTAGTTATTTATAAAAACAAAGGAGAATAAAAATGAGTGTTGATATAAAATTAGCAGAAAGTGCAGGTTTTTGTTTTGGAGTAAAAATAGCTGTTGACAGTGCTATAAAAGCAGGCAAAGAGTTAGGAGGAGCATATACAAATGGTCCCATAATACACAATAAACAGGTAGTTCAGTTTCTTGAAAGTCTGAACGTAAAACAGTTAGACGAAAATACAGAGCTAAAAAGCGGAGATACAGTTATAATCCGCTCACACGGTGTCCCACCTGAAGTTGAAAGAGATTTAAGAAGTAAAAATATAAACGTAATAGATGCAACTTGCCCATTTGTTAAAAAGGTTCACGAGAAGGTAAGACAGTTAGTAAATGAAGGATATTACGTTGTTATAATAGGGGAAAAAGGTCATCCTGAAGTTATAGGTATACTAGGGCATCTTAGAGATGCAGGAGGAAAAGGTATAGTTATACAAAATATGGAAGAGCTATATAAAAATCTACCGAAAAGAAATAAGGTTGGTATAGTGGCACAAACTACTCAAAATGAGGATTTCTTTGAAAAGGCAGTCGGATATATAGCTTCAAATGTGGAAGAGCTTAAGGTATTTAATACAATATGCGATGCCACATCAGTTAGACAAGAAGAAGTTAAAAAATTAGCTCCTACAGTTGATATTATGATAATAATAGGTGGTAAACACAGTGGAAACACAAATAGATTAGCCCAAATATCAAGGAGTTTAAATCCTAATACATATCATATAGAAAAGGCAGATGAGTTAAAAGAGGAATGGTTTGAAAATGTGAAATCTGTAGGTATAAGTGCAGGAGCATCAACTCCGGATTGGATAATTAAAGAAGTAGTTGAGAAAATAAAGGAGATAACTTCATAAAAAGGTTGCAAATGGAAAATAAAGATATTATTCCAATTACATTAAAAAAAATAATTGATGATATTTCCCAATTTCAAGGGTACGGTGAAAAATCAGCACAAAGGTTTACTGTAAATCTTTTAAAAATGCCACGTGGAGAGGCGATAGAGCTTATAAGAACTATGAATAAAATGCTAGAAACTGTTCACCCTTGTAAAGAGTGTGGTCTGTATACAGAAAAGGAAATCTGTGATATATGTTCAGATGATAAAAGAAACAGGTCTGTTATATGTGTTGTTGAGGAAAGTTTTGATGCTTTTACAATAGAAAAAACACAGGTTTTTAATGGTTTATATCATATATTAGGAGGCAGACTTTCTCCTCTAGAAGGGATTACTGCGGAAGATTTGAACATAAAAAAACTTTTGGAAAGGATAGATAGGTTAAATATAAAAGAAGTAATATTAGCCACAAATCCAACAGTTGAAGGAGAAGCAACAGCAAACTACATTCATACACTTCTAAAGAAAAAAACTGTAGTAGTGTCTAGAATAGCTTACGGCATACCATTTGGAACAGTCTTAGAAAATGTTGATGAGTATACTTTATCAAAAGCTTTAGAAAATAAAATTAAATTATGAAAAATATGAAATTTTTGTAAAAACTTATTAATTTCTTCCTCTTTTCTTGTTTTTCAATTTATTGCAAAATGAAATATTTTTTTCTAAATATATATTTCAAACGAATATCTTTAAGTTTTTATCTTTAAAACCTTATTGTAATTAGTTTTATTAGAAATACTTTTTAAACATAAAGGATTATAAACTGGTGTTTAAATAATGAATGTAGAAAACACATTTTGTTTAAAACAAACATTTAACTTTATAAAAAATAATTTTGTATTGTTTTTAATACACAGTTTAATTTTAGAGGTTTTAATCTTAATAATATATATTTTATTCAAATCAAATATGTTTTTTTTAAAATTAGCCTTTGACCTTCCAATACCTGAAGTTGTAATCTTTCCACTAACAGGTATAGAAACAAGCCTAATTTTACTGTTTTTAACATTCTTTTTTCTTCTGATTATTGCTATTATCAAATATATATATGATTTTTTAGATTATAACAACTACTCAAAAGAATACAGAGAGAAATTAATAAAAAAACTTAATTTTAAAAATTTTAGCTTAAAGTATTACTTAAAATATAGTTTTTTAATATCTCTAACCTTTTCTTTAATATTATCAATACTTTTACTCTTTTTTTCAGGATTTACAATCTTAATATATCTTATACTGTATACCATATTTTATATTTTTACATATAATGCTCTAGATAAAACATCAAGTATATTTTTATTATTTTTTTCATCAAGCTTTTTTATTCTATTTTTAGTTTTAAATTTTTATACCATTTTTGTTATATTCCGTAAATTATTCATAGTACGGAAGATAAATAAGATTTTAGTAGAGTTAAGAGAGATATTATCCTCTGATTTTTATAGAAATACATTTACATATGAGTATTTTTTCTATTGGTCTAAATGGATACTTACAGTTTTAGGAATTCTTTTTTTCAGTTTTGTAATAGGAAGACTTATTCCAAATATTATTTATAATTTACCTTATGGAAAACTTATTCATCAATTAATAGTAGTGTACATCTATATTTTAGCTTTAACTTTTATAACAGTTTATACGGCTATATGTTCTTATTTTAGCAAAGAAAAACTAGAATTCCCATACTATCTACGATAATTAATTACTAATCTCCCAGCTTTTCTCCTACCTTTATATGATAACCTTTTACCGCATCATCTCCAGTTATAATTTTAGAATTTGGGAACTGTACCTCAGTTATAAGCAATTTTCCCTTCCCTGTCTGAACTATAAAACCTTTTCCTTTAACTATATCAACAATCTCTCCTATATTACCTTTTGAACTTTCATCTATTATCTCAGCAGATATGATTTTAATATCTTTACCTCTAAATCTAGTAAAAGCTTTAGGCCAAACTTTTAAAGCTCTTATCTGATTAAAAATATTCCTAGCAGACATACTCCAATCTATCTTTCCATCTGCTTTAGTTATCGGTTTTGCATATGTAGATTTAGTATCATCTTGTTTTGTTTTTTTAGCTTTTCCACTTTCTATATCGTCTAAAACTTTGATTAAAAGTTTTGCTCCTTCTTTTGCTAATTTATCATGTAAAGATACAATATCATCACTATCTTTTATTTCTATTTCCTTACATTCGTAAATATCTCCTGCATCAAGTTTTTCTATAATTTCCATTATACAAACACCTGTTTTTTCTTCACCTTCCATCATAGCTCTATGAATGGGAGCTGCTCCTCTATATTTAGGTAATAAAGAAGCATGGACGTTAATCGTTTTATATCTAGGTATCTCTATAATCTCTTTAGGAATAATTTTTCCATAAGCAACTACAACAAATATATCAGGTTTCAACTCTTTAAGTTTATTATAAAACTCTGTATTATCTTTTATTTTTGAAGGTTGGTAAACTGGTATATTATTCTCAATTGCCAACTTTTTAACAGGTGTAGGTTGTATCTTTTTACCTCTCCCTTTAGGCTTATCCGGTTGTGTTATTACTGCCAAGACTTTATGATTAGACTTTAGCAATTCCTTCAAACTTTCTACTGCAAAATCAGGTGTTCCCCAAAAAACTACATTCATAAATTTCTCCAAAAATCTTTTTTATCTGCTCTATTATTTTATTTAAAAATTTTATGAATTGATATAAAAATTTATTACTCTCTATATCAATTTTGGTATAATTTTTCAACAATAAAAGCACTATATATATTAGAAGGGGGATAAAAGATGAAAAAATTAAAATTGTATCTAACATCTACTTTAGCAACTTTAAGTTTAATAAGTATATCATTAGCGTGTAATTCAGGTGAAGAATGCTTCCAAAAAGGCTTTAAGCTTTATAATCAGGGAAAAAAGAAAGAAGCTTATCAATATGGTGTAAAGGCTTGTGAACAGTTTAATTATGGCAAAGGATGTTTCGGATTAGGTTATCTATACGAGCATGGGGATGGAGTAAAAAAAGATATGAACAAAGCTTTAAGTTATTATAAAAAGGCTGTAAGCGGTGAAGAAAACTTATGTAAAAATAATGATGGACAGGCTTGTTATGAATTAGGTTATATGTATGAGCATGGATATGGAGTTCCTAAAGATATAAACAAAGCTAATGAGCTTTATAAAAAGGCATGTAGTTTAGGTTATAAAAAAGGCTGTAAACAATAAAGTTCTTTAGTTTCTTTTACTTTTATTTTTCTACGAAAATCAGTATATTCCTTAAATCTAAATTTTACTTATTTCTTAAGTATTCCTTAAGTGAGAAATAAAAAATAAAAAAATAAACCTCTATTACTCTTTCTGGAGAAAGATTATTACTTTTTTATCTTATTTGAATGGATTTACTTTAGTTTTTCTTTGCTTGGAAATTTAAATGCTTCTTTAAGAGTTTAATTTTTTTCTAAGTATTCTAATTATCTATTATTTTATTTTTAACATTATTATTTAATTAATACTAATAATAAGAATAATAATAGAGTGTGAATTATGTGGATAAGTCAGGAAAAGCTTGATATATAAGGCTTTTAGACGGTTTTAAAATGTGAATTTAATGTGGATTTAAATGTGGAAAGTGTGAATTTAAAATCTATGTTTTTTCTTAAGAAAAATCGTCTAATCGGCTTAACTACAGGCTTAGAAAGGATTTTTACCATATTTTTAAATTGACAATTTAATCTTTAAAATGACATTAGAATGACATTAAAATGACACTAAAATGACATTAAAATGACATCTTATCCACACCTTTTATAACCGATTAGCTTTTATATAGTTAATGAATTTTGTTATCATAATTCTAGAAAAATCTTAAAAATACTAGACAAAGAGGTTATTTAATGAAAGTCTTAGTTATAGGAAATGGCGGAAGAGAACACGCTTTAGCTTGGAAGATTAAACAAAGTCCAGTTGTAAAAGAGTTATATGTTGCTAAAGGAAATGCTGGTATCTGGAAAATTGCAAAAAAAGTTGATATATCTCCTACAGATATAGACAACTTAGTTAAATTTGCAAAATCTGAAGGTATAGATTTAACAGTTGTAGGACCTGAACAACCTTTATCTGAAGGTATAGTTGATGCCTTTGAAGAAGCTGGTTTGAAAATATTCGGTCATAGGAAAAATTCGGCAATACTTGAGGCTTCAAAAGTATTTGCTAAAAATTTTATGAAAAAGTACGGTATTCCTACTGCATTTTATGAAACCTTCGATAACGAAGAGGACGCTATAAAGTTTATAAAAGAAATGGGTACACCAATTGTTATAAAAGCTGATGGTTTAGCGGCTGGAAAGGGAGTTGTAATAGCAAAAACGGAGGAAGAAGCAGTTAAAACAGTAAAAGAGATGTTCCAAGGTAAGTTTGGAGAAGCTTCAAAGAGAATTGTTATAGAGGAATTCTTAGATGGTTTAGAAGCATCATACATTGCTATGGTTAAAGGTGAAAAATTAGTTCCTTTAGCTACATCACAGGATCATAAACAGGTTTTTGATGGGGATAAAGGTCCAAACACTGGTGGTATGGGTGCATACTCTCCAACTCCAGTTATAACAGAAGAAATAGAAAAAATAATTTTAGAGAATATTATGTATCCTACTTTAGAAGGTATGAAAAAAGAGGGTAGGGAGTTATCTGGCTTTCTTTACGCAGGTTTAATGATAGGAAGTAAAGGAGTTAATGTTTTAGAATTTAATGTTAGAATGGGTGACCCAGAAACCCAACCTATAATGAGAAGATTGGAAAGTGATTTAGTGGAACATATGATAGATATTTTAGATGGGAATATTGATAAGGTAAAACCAGTTTGGTCTGACAACTACTCAATAGGTGTTGTAATGGCTTCTAAAGGTTATCCTAACAAGTATGAAAAAGGTAAAGTTATAACTGGAATAGAGGAAGCAGAGAAAAATCCTGATATAGTTGTTTTCCACTCTGGAACAGATATAAAAGACGGTAAGTTAATAACAAATGGTGGAAGGGTTTTAACTGTTACTGCTACAGGTAAAACATTAAAGGAAGCTAAAGAAAAATGTTATTCTGCAGTTGAAAAGATACATTTTGAAGGTGTCCATTACAGAAGGGATATTGGAGATAAAGGAATAAAACTTTTAGAAGGCTAAGTCTGGTATGAGAATATACCTTATAGGTTTTATGGGTAGTGGTAAAAGTTCGGTAGGTAAATTGCTTGCAGATAGATTAGGATACAGGTTTATAGATACTGATTTAGAAATAGAAAAAGATACAGGTTTAAAAATTAGAGATATATTTAAAATTTATGGAGAAGATTATTTCAGGGATTTAGAAAAGAAAAAGATAAAGGAGTTATCATCTTTAGATAATGTGGTTATTGCTACAGGTGGAGGATTACCTGCAAATAAAGAAAATTTAAAGGTTATGAAGGATACAGGGAAGGTAGTTTGGCTTAATATAGATTTTAACACCTTTCTAGACCGTGTAAGTGGAGACGAAAACAGACCACTTTTAAAGGAAGATATAGATAAACTTAAAATAAGATTTGAAGATAGAAAAAAATTTTATTCTCAGGCAAACATAAAAGTTTCCAATGATAATTCCGTTTCAATAGAAGAAGTGGTGGAAAGGATTATAAAAGAGTTAAAAGAATAAAGAAAAAATCTTATTCTTCTTTTTCTTGATTTTCCGATTTATTATTTTCCGATTGTTCCTCTTCTGTATTAACTTCAGCTTTAACTACTTTAAATTCTTTCTTACCTAAAACATTTCCATCTTTATCCTCAACAACTAGTTTCCAATCGCCTGTAAAAGAAGGTATTATTTTTTTACTGCTCCAAACTCTGTAGCTTGGTGAATTAGCATTTACAGGTAGTTCTACCTTAGCAATCTCTTTTCCATTGTAATACCATACATGGTAAACTGTTGTAGGTGCTTCATCTGTTTTAATTGAGGATAAACAGTAAATTCTGTCTAGACTGTTAGGAAACTCATCTGAAGGATTGATAACTTCCCTGTTTTCAACATTTTCACCACACACTATTTTGTTAACTTCCGTTCCTGCCAGAACGATTTGGGAAAAAATTAAAGAAGTTAATGCAAATTGAACAATCTTTTTCATTTAAACTCCCCCTATAAAATTAATAAAATTTTTTAATGATTATTTTAATCTGAAAAACTAAAATTGTTAAATTGAAATGTTTACGTTTTACATAGGTGTATGTTTTACCTATCTTCCTTCTAATTTTTTATATTTACTTTGGTTTTAGTATTAGTATTAATTTTTAGAATTGTCTTCAGACAGATTTAGGTTCGTGTTATTACTTTCCATAACTTTTTTAAACTTTTCAAAAGGTATTTCATTTGTGTCTAATTCAATCTTATAAACAGGAACTTTTATTCCTTCCTTTTTAAACTCTTCCCACATTCTCTTGTATATATTACTCCTTAACAATCTTATTTGTCTCCAATGTTTTGAATTCATCCAAAATAATAAATAAAAAAGTATGTAATAATCTTTTACTTCAAAGAACCATACCTGAGGTTTTGGGAAAGATAAAATTAAACCTTTAAATTCTTGGGTTATATCTAAAAGTATTTTTTCAACCTTTTTTATATCTGCATCGTAAGAGACCTTCACAGGAATTCTAATCCTTATTTTGTTATGAGAATAGCTATAGTTAACTATATTATCAGATACAAATGCAGAATTTGGAATTGCTATTTCTACGCCGTCTAAGGTCTCAACAACAGTATTTATAACACCTATTTCAGTTACTATACCTATAACAACATCATTGTCAAAACCTAAAAATCTACCTGCCTTTATAGGTATCTCTAAAATATCTCCTATTTTTACTTTCTTATTAAAAATTATGATAAATCCGCTTATGTAGTTGTTAATAATAGATTGTAAACCAAAACCTGCACCTATACCTAAAGCTCCTATAAGCGGTATTAACACTTTCCAAGTTATACCTAAGATAGAAAGGGATATGATTGATGCAAATAGGACACCAAAGTTGTAAATAATAGCCTCTATAGGTGTAGGTCTAAACTCTCCAGTTTTTTTAAACTCCCAGTATCTAATTAAAGCTTTTAATATAAAAATAAGATTTATAACAAAATTAAAGAAAAATACTGAAGCAAATAGAGAAAAAATTGATATTTGTAAAACATCCGTCTTAACTATGTATATACTGTTTAAGATTTTTTCTATTTCATCTATATGAATGAGATTTTTCAGAATAATGTAAGATAAAAATAGATAGCCAATAGATACAACTGTAAAGACCTGTCTTTTTATATTCTGAAACTGACCTTCATACTTGTTAACGAAAGGGGTTAAAAACTCATTAAGATAATAAAGGGTAAATATATAAAAAAGAATTATTATTATTGCTAGAGAAACACCGATTAAAAGTTCCCTTGAAAGATTTACAATGTTAACAATCCATAAAAAACCTAGTATTATTACTATGAAATTTATAAATAGATAATACTTAGTTAAAAACTCCCTAAGTGCGTGGTAGTTCTTAGGAATTCTTCTAGCTAAATTAGTAGTTAAAAGATACACGACTATTGATGTGGGTATCAAGGATAAAGTTTTAAAAATTACCATTAAGTTATATTCTTTTCCTAATTTAAGGTTAAATTTATTTGAAATATCAATTGTTGCTAGAATAACTATATTTATAAAAGCTATAAACATAACAAATTTAAATAATCTTTTGTTGGTTATAAACGCAATTTTAAAAAGGAATTTTGTATGTTCATATATTAGAAAAAATAGAACTAGATTTTCATAAATAGATGGAACAACTTTTACATTAAACTTACTCTCCCACCATCTTATTAGAAAATAGTAAACAACTAAAATAATAGTTGATAAACTGGTTCTTAGATATACGTAATATTTTGAACCTTTTAGATACTTTTTTAGAAAATTTTTGTAAAAGTAGAACCAAACGATTAAAAATATACCTAGGACTAAAGATAAAATTTCATTTTGCCAGTTTTCATAGAAATATTGGGATACTTTATTTATAAATACTTCTATCATTATTCTGTAAAAAATTTATTTAAAACTAAAAATTAGCTTAATCCAATCTCATTCTAAAAGCAAGAATAGGGTCAACTCTAATACCATTTATATAAATTCCAAAATGTAAATGGGGTCCTGTAGACCTACCTGTTGAACCTACTCTGCCAATCATTTTTCCTGCTTTAACGAATTGTCCTTCTTTTACTGATATTTTACTTAAATGTGCATACAGAGTATAAATACCTAAGCCGTGATTTATAACAACCGTATTACCTGTTAGATAAAAATTTCTAGCTAAAACTACTTTACCTGAAAGGGAAGCATAAATGGGTGTTCCCCATCTTCCCCTAAAATCAACACCCCAATGTATATATTTTCTTTTACCATTTAAAATCCTTAATGCTCCGAATGGAGTGCTTATTCTTAAAACTTTTAAAGGTTTATGAAAATATTTTTCTCTAAAAAGTTTATAAGTATATCTGCTTAAAGTTTTTCTTAAAATTATCCTTTCCCTTTTAATTCTAGCTAAAATCCTTTTTAATTTTTCTTTATTTACTTTTCTCTTTTTAGGTTTAAACCAAATCCTCGAAACCCTGTACTTCTTTTTTATAATAGGTATAGATTTTCTAAAGATTATTTTTTCATTTTTAACTAAATATAGATAGGCATATCTATCTTTAAATCTCCTATCTATTCCAAAAAATGAAGTTTTATACAATATAGGGAATATATACTCCCTATTTCCTTTAAAATCCTCTATATACAGCTCGTAAACTGCATTTTTATCAAAATTTTCTATTTTTATTTTTCCTATATCTCCTGTATAGTATCTATTTTTATCCAGATAAACATTTTCTCCAAAAGACAGATTTAAACTTAAAAGTAATAATAGATATACGAAGGCTTTTTTCATTTTCAGTGATTAAACTCCCATTTAATAAATTTATCCATAAAGTCTGCAAAATTATATAAAATTGACTAAGAAAACACAACGGAAAATATTCTATTTTTTTGAAATAATCGTTTTAATACCATATATTTTTATTAATACAGCTAAAAATTTATCAAACATAAATTGGAGGTTTATTTTATGAGAAAAAAATATTTAGCTTTTGTTTTAGCTTTAGCAATGGTTGTATCTTTTAATTTTAATAGTTGTTCCCAGTTGTACAACAATACTGAAGAGGTTTCACTTGGAGATGCAGGTCAATTTATGGATTTCCAGTATGGGAGAGTTTTAGATGTTAGCTATGTTAGAATAAAAGATACAGGATTTGGTGCGGCAGTTGGTGCAGTTTTAGGTGCGATAATAGGAAGTTTTGTAGGAGAAGGAAAGGCTAACACGTTAGCCCAAGTGTTAGGTGGCTTAGGAGGTGCTTATTTAGGTTATAAGGCAGATACTGCTAATGCACAACAGTTAATAGTAGAGCTTGATGATGGAAGAAGGGCTGCTATAGTTGTCAGAGGAACAGAGTTTAAACCGGGAGACAAAATAAGAGTTATTTATAACGGAGGAAGGATAGTAAGAGTTGAAAAGGTTGGAACAGGATACGGGGCAGATGTCCAATAACCGTTTTATCCCCTATGAATAAAAGGTCAAAAGGAAAAGTTTTTGAAGAGATAGCGGAAAAGTATTTGTTGAGAAAAAACTACAAAATACTGTTTAAAAACTTTTTCTCTAGATACGGTGAGATAGATATAATAGCTTTAGATAGAGAGAACAATCTCGTTTTTATAGAGGTAAAAGGTAGAAATAGTCTAAACTATGGGAGAGGGGAGGAAAGTATAACCACAAAAAAGATTAAATCTCTAATAAAGACAGCCCAATACTTTTTATACAAATATCCTGATATAGAGTATAACAGTATAAGATTTGACGTAATATCTATTTTTGAGGATAAAATTAATCATATAGAAAATGCTTTTTATATGGAATAATAGGTCTGATGTTATGAGGAGAATAAAAGTAAAGGTTAAACCTAACGCTAAAAGGGAAGAGATAAAAGAGATAGAAAAGGATTATCTTGAGGTAAGGACAACTGTTGTTCCTGAGAAGGGAAAAGCAAACAAAAGAGTAATAGAGATTTTGTCTAAATATTTTAAAATCCCAAAGTCTAGGATAAGGTTAGTTAGGGGAGAGACTAGTAGGGAAAAAATCTTTGAGTTAGAGGAGTAGATATGATTGATACACATGCACATCTGGATATGTTAAAAACGAAACAGGATTTAATAGAAAGTATAGAAAAACTTGATTACATAATAACTATAGGTTGTGATATAGAGGAGATTTACAAGGCAGTTGATATAGCAAACAGATACGATAACGTTTTTGCTTCAGTAGGTTTCCATCCTTACGATGTTAAAGATTTAGATATTGAGAAAGTTGAAATTTTAAAAGAGTTAGCATTAAAGAATAAAAAAGTTGTAGGTATAGGAGAAACAGGCTTAGATTACTACAGAGATATAACTCCTAAAGAGAAACAATGGAAATTTTTTGAAAAACAGATTGAGTTAGCTAAAGAGTTAAATCTACCTTTAATAGTTCACTCTAGAAGTGCTAATGAAGACACTGTGAGAATATTAGAAAGTTATGCTCCATTTAAATCAAGTGGTATTATCCACTGTTTTGGTGGGGATATAGATATGATGGAAAAATGTGTTGATTTAGGTTTTTATATATCTTTTGCAGGTAATATAACATATCCTAAAGCAAATAGTTTAAGGGAAGTTTTAAAGAAAACACCTTTAGACAGATTACTGTTAGAGACTGACAGTCCATTTTTATCTCCACAGAAAAGAAGAGGAAAACCGAATAAACCTTCAAACATTTTCTATACATTAGAGTATGTAGCTGACTTTTTAGGAATGGAAAAGGAAGAGTTAGAAAAAATAACAGATGGAAATGTTAAAAGACTGTTTAAAAAAGCTTTTTCTGAAGAGTTAGTCAGTTAGTATGGATGAAGTAATAAAAACTGCTGACGGGACAGAAACGCTATTTAATAAAGAGTTTAAAGAAGCTTATCACAGTATAAAAGCAGGTGCTTATGTAGAAAGCTTACATAAGTTTATAAATCCATGTAGGATAAAGGAATTAGCTGTTAAAAATGATTATATAAAGATTTTAGATGTTGGATTTGGTTTAGGTTATAATGTTGCCGTCGCAATAAAAGAAGCTGTAAAAGTTAATCCAAATGTAAAACTGGCAATCGTATCAATTGAGAAAGATAAAAATATTTTTGAAAAGATAAAAAAAATAAATATAAGTGAAGATTTAAAATCTATTTATGAACTGATGTTTAAAGGTAAGTTTTATAAAGAAAAAATAGGAAATGAAACATTTGATATTTATAAAGTATCCTCTGAAAATTTTGATTTAAAAATAATATTTGGTGAAGGAAGAAAAATTATAAAAAATCTACCTGATAATTTACAGTTTGATGCAGTTTTTTACGACCCTTTTTCCCCTAAAGTAAACACAGAAATGTGGACTTTAGACCTATTTAAAGAAGTAAAGAGATTAATTAGTAAAGAGGGAATTTTGGCAACTTATAGTGCTTCTTTAGCTGTAAGAAAAGGATTATTAGAGGCAGGCTTTAAGATAGGTTTAGTTGAACCTGTTGGAAGGAAAAGTTATTCAACTGTTGCATCTTTAAAAGGTGATATACCACCTTTAACTGAAAAGGAAAAAAATAGATTGGAAAACTCTCCTTACGCTGTTCCTTACAGGGATAATAAAGATTTATCTCTATCAAGGGAAGAAATAAAACAAAGTTGGGAAGATAGAGTAAAAGAAAGAATTAAATTTAAGGTTTAATTAATCATAAAATCTGTTTTTAAAATTTCTATAATAGTATCGGTTTAAAAAAATTAGGATGGTTCAGTATGGGAAGTGTAGGAAAACAGATACCCTACTTTGAGTTTTTAGATGGTATAAAAGGTAAAAGCTTATATGATTTGAAACAAAAGCATCACATTGTTATATATAAAACGGATAATGATACATTAGAAAAGTTTGAAGAAGATTTTGAAAAAGCTAATATAAAGCTTATTGATTTTGTCCAACTAATATCAACAGATTTCCTAAAAAATTTAGGTTTAGATAATAAAGAAGAGTTTATAATCATTGCAGATAAATTCGGAGTTATCCAGTATATAGGAGATAAGATTTTACCTTTTAAAGAGATTATGAATATTATCTTTTTTGCAGAAAATGAGGGTTGTTGCTCTCTATAAAAGAGTTAGTATAAATTAACTTTATAAACAAAATTTTTAGAGGACAAAAATGGCTTCATACTCATCTGTTGACAAAGTTTTAGCACAAGTTGCAGATATTCACGCATCAGATATAATCCTTTTATCATTTATAATTCTTGGTGCAGGAGTGTTAACCTATGTGGTTCTTTTAATGAAAGATAAGAAGAAACCCCCTGAGGAGAGACGGTCTCGTTTTGTATTATTCCTGATAGCCTTAAATGTTAGTTTTTTTACAACGGTAGTTATATTTGTGTATAAAGTTGTTATGATTGGTTTAGCACATCTATTCGGTCATTAACAAAATTTATAAATGGGAGAATTTAATGGGAAATAAAAAACTGAAGGTTGGTGTTATCAGTCTAGGTTGTCCAAAAAATCTAGTTGATACAGAGCTAATCTTGGGAAAGTTAAAAAAATCAGATGTTGAGTTTAGCAACAATTTAGAAAATTCGGATGTCATTATTGTTAATACCTGTGGATTTATAGAACCTGCAAAGGAAGAGAGTATAGACACTATCTTTAATGTTCTAGAGTTAAAAAAGAAGTATCCTGATAAAAAGATAGTGGTTACCGGTTGTTTAGTGGAAAGATATAAAAAAGTTTTAGAAAAAGAAATTCCTGAAGTAGATTTCTTTATACCTTTAAAGGAAGAGTTAAAAATACCTGAGAAGTTAGGATTAAACCCTTCAAAGATAGAAAATCTTTACAATTTGAGAATTTTATCAACTCCTAAACATACTGCTTACTTAAAAATATCTGAAGGTTGTGACCATATATGTAGTTTTTGTGCAATTCCAAATATAAGAGGTAAACATAGAAGTAGAACTGTAGAAAGTTTGGTAGATGAGGCTAAATATTTAGCTGATTTGGGAGTTAAGGAGCTAAATATAATATCTCAAGACACTAGTTATTACGGTATAGATATTTACGGTAAATCTATGTTATGGAAGCTTATAGATGAATTGGAAAAGATAGAAGGAATAAAGTGGATAAGGCTTTATTATCTTTATCCTTCAACGGTAAATGAAGATTTTATAAAAGAGTTAGCGAACAGGGAAAAGGTAGTTAAGTATATAGAAATGCCTATTCAACACAGTGAGGATAAGATTTTAAAGGATATGCAAAGGGGATACAGAAGGTCTAAAATAGAAAAAATTCTTAATTGGAGGGAGAAATATATACCTGAATTAGCCATAAGAACATCAGTTATAGTAGGATTTCCTTCTGAAACGGATGAAGATTTTAACCACTTAAAAAGTTTTATAAAATCTGCCAAATTTGATTGGTTGGGAGTTTTTGAGTATTCTCACGAGGAAGGTACACCTGCATATAGTATGTTTGAAGATAAAATTAGTAAAGATGAAAAAGTTAGAAGAAAGAATGAAATACTTGAAATTCAGGAAAAAATTACAGAAGAAAAAAATCGGGAACTCATAGGAAAAGAGTTTGAGATTTTGGTAGATGGCTTCTCTGAAGAATGGGAAAGTTTACCTGTAGGTAGAAGTTATAGAAGTGCTTATGAAATAGACGGTATAACATATATTGAAACTGTTGAACCTGTTAAAGTTGGTGATTTTGTTAAAGTTAGAATAAAAGATGTTGTTGATATAACAGATACAGTTGGGGAAGTTTTAGACTGATTTAGTTGATATAACAACTAAGTTAGATAATATATAATTATACTCTTAATTTTATTAAAAAGGAGTTTGTCAGTTAAATGGAAACGGCTACATTTAGTATTGCTATAGACTACAATCTTATAATTTTTGTTTTGGCAGTTCTCGGTTCATTTATACTTATTCTTTATATATTCCTTTATTCTAAAAAAAGAAAAAAAGTATCAGATTTAATAAAAAATGAAGATTTATTGGAAGAGATAAAAACTGAAAAAAAATTAAAAAAGTTAGCTCAAAAAAAGGAATATCCTTATTTACCTAAAAAGCTGTTAACCGAGACGGAAACAGAAGTTTACTATAAACTTTTAGAAGAATTACCCTTCTTTAATATTCTTTCTAAAGTTCCATACTCAAGTTTTTTAGATGTAAAGGAAGGTTTTAATAAACAGTTGTTAAAAGGAAAAATTAGTAAACTGGTGGCAGATTTTGTTATCTGTAAAAGGGACTTTTCTGTTATAGTTGTTTTAGAATTGGATAAAAATACAGATGAAAAAGTTTTAGAAAAAAAAGAAAAAGTATTAAAAAGTGCTAACATACCACTTTATATATGGGATACACAAAATCCACCATCATCGGAAGATTTACAGGAGTTTATAAAAAGTATTTCTCAAAAATAAAAATTTTTTTATTAATAATTTTTTTCAATCTTATTATAATTAGGCTAATATAAATCTTTTAAAGGATTGGAAAGTTGAAACTTATAGATGAGAATGAAAAGGAAATATCTGAAATTAATATGACACCTTTTGTTGATATAATTTTAGTAATTTTAATTATTTTTATGGCTACTGCCACTTTTATTGTTGAAAAGAAAATTCCTTTAAATCTTCCTGAAGCGAAAACTGGTGAGGATATACAAAATAAACCTAATCAGTTAATCGTTTCCATAACTAAGTCTGGAATATTTGTTAATAATGAAAAGGTTGATTTGAAAAAATTAAAAGATGTATTGGGAAAAAAGGTTAAATCAAAAAAGGATAATATTATAGTCTTAAGGGCAGATAAGGATATTAAATTTCAAAAAGTTGTTGATGTCATAGATATTTGTAGAGAGTTAGGCTTAGAAAAGTATATAGTAGAAACAAAGAGAGAGATTTAAAATCGCTTTATAGTTATAAATCTATCCTTTCATTCCTTAATCGTGCATATCTTTCATTTGATTAAAAAATTATTAGGAATTACAAAACAATTTAGCTTGATAAATATCTGGTAGAACGGAAACCATACCGAAACAGATTGGTTCTAATACGGAAATGGATTAAGAGTTTATTTGACTAAATTAATATGACTGCAATTGGCAACTAATGTTTCAAATCAATATTTCAAGCCAGTTTTAGTATTATCAACTGCTTTTAATCCATTTTTAAGGTTAAAATAAATAAAAATTTAATACTGTAGAGGTAGTTTTATGAAAGTTGATAAATCTAGGAAGTTATTTGAAGAAGCTCAAAAATATTTAGTTGGTGGTGTTAATTCACCTGTTAGGGCGTTTAAATCTGTTAATGCAGAGCCTCTATTTATTGATAGGGGGAAGGGAAGTAGAATTTGGGATGTGGATGGCAACAGTTATATAGATTATGTTTTGTCTTGGGGACCGCTTATTTTAGGACACGCAAACGACCAGATAATAAATGGAATAAAAGAAATATCAAACTATGGAACAAGTTTTGGAGCACCTACCGAGATTGAAGTAGAAATGGCAAAAGCTGTTGTTAAAGCTGTTCCATCAATAGAGATGGTGAGATTTGTTAATTCTGGTACAGAAGCTACAATGTCAGCTATACGATTGGCTAGAGGATTTACAGGTAAAAAAAAGATAGTTAAATTTGACGGATGTTATCACGGTCATGTAGATAGTTTACTTGTTTCTGCAGGTTCTGGAGTTGCAACATTTGGAATTCCGGGAACACCGGGAATACCTGAGGAGATAGCGGAGCTAACTATTGTCTTACCTTACAACGATATTGAAAAGGTTGAAGAAACCTTTAAAAAGTATGGAAATGATATTGCAGGTGTAATTATAGAGCCTGTGGCAGGTAATATGGGAGTTATAGCCCCTTCTAAAGAGTTCCACCAGAGATTAAGAGAGATAACTAAAGAGTATGGAGCATTGTTAATATGGGATGAAGTTATGACAGGTTTTAGGCTTGCATACGGAGGAGCACAAGAGTTATACGGAATAGAACCTGACTTAACTACCTTAGGAAAAGTTATAGGTGGTGGTTTACCTGTGGGAGCTTACGGAGGAAAAAGGGAGATAATGGAAAAGGTTGCACCTGTTGGACCTGTTTATCAGGCTGGTACACTTTCAGGTAATCCGTTGGCTATGGTGGCAGGATTAAAACAGTTAGAAATATTGAAAGAAACAAACCCATACGATGATTTAGACAGAAAGGGAAAAGAGCTAGAAGATGGTATTAACTTTTTAATTGAGAAGTACGGTATAAAAGGTAGAGTTAACAGAGTTGGTTCTATGATAACTTTATTCTTCACAGATAGAGAAGTTAAAAACTTTACAGATGCAAAATCAAGCGATTTGGAAATGTTCGCAAAATTTTTTAGAGAGTTGTTAAAGAGAGGTATATATCTACCTGCATCACAGTTTGAGGCTTGGTTCTTAAGTACTGCACATTCTAAGGAGGATATTGGAGAAACATTAAATAAAATAGAGGATGTTTTCAAAATAATTTAATTCCCTTTCTACTTTTCCTTTTATTGAAAATTTAGTTTAAAAAACATATATTTTTTTAGCATCAATTTATAAATATCAAGGGGATAGTTATGAAGTTTTTAGATAAAGCTAAAATTTACGTTAAGGCAGGGGACGGTGGAAATGGATGTGTTGCTTTTAGAAGGGAAAAGTTTGTTCGTTTTGGAGGTCCTTCAGGAGGAGATGGAGGTAAGGGAGGAGATGTTATACTGCAAGCGGACAAAAGATTAACAACTTTAATGGATTTTAAATATAAAAAACATTTTAAAGCAGAAAGGGGACAACATGGTTCAGGAAATAACAAACATGGAAAAAATGGTAAGGATTTAATTATAAAAGTTCCTGTTGGAACGGTCGTTAAAGATAGTGAAACTGGAGAGATCATTGCAGATTTAACAGAAAATGGACAAAAGGTTATAGTTGCAAAAGGAGGAAGGGGAGGCAGAGGAAACTCTGCATTTAAAACATCAACTAGACAAGCACCAGATTTCGCAGAGGAAGGTAAAAAAGGAGAAGAAAGATGGATTGAGTTGGAGTTAAAACTTTTGGCAGATATAGGTATTATAGGCTTTCCAAATGCAGGTAAATCGACTTTAATATCTACCCTTTCAAGTGCAAAACCCAAAATTGCAGACTATCCTTTTACCACATTAACACCTGTTTTAGGAGTTTTACAGTTAGATTACGGTAAATCTGTTGTATTAGCTGATATACCGGGACTAATAGAGGGAGCATCAAAGGGACAGGGATTAGGTCATGAATTTTTAAGACATATAGAGAGAACAAAAGCATTAATTCATATGATAGATATTTCAGATTTTAGGGAGAAAAATCCAATAGAAGCTTTTAATATTATTAATAATGAACTAAAAGAATATTCACCAAAATTATTGGAGAAACCGCAGATAGTAGTAGGGAATAAAATTGATATATTATCAGATAAAAGTTTAATAAAAGAATTAAAAGATTATTTCAATAAAAAAGGCTATCCTTTTGTGCCAATATCTTTAGCAACAAAGGAAGGTATAGATGAGTTAAAAAATGAAATAAAAAAAGTTTATGAAGAGATAAAAGATTAGATATTTTTAAAATCACTTACGGAAATTTTTACACGCTTTGGTAAATAGTTTCTGAAAATTCTTTTTTTGTTCAAGTATTTATTGACTTTTACTTTTTAAAAAGGAAAGAAGAAAACAATTTATAGTAAACCTTTTTTCTTTAAAGCCTTTATTAATCTCTTTCTTGCAGCCCTTTGTTTTCTCTTTCTCTTTTGAGAAGGTTTCTCATAATATTCCCTTCTTTTCATTTCAGTTAATATACCTTCCTTTTCACATAATTTTTTAAATCTTTTTAAAGCTTTTTCAAAACTTTCTCCTTCTTGAACAACAACTACTGCCATATAATCTCTACCTCCTTAAAATTTTTTTAAGATTTAAAGTATAACAGGAATTGAAACATCTTAAAAGTTTTTCTTTAATGTTAAAGTTATGATTAATATACAAATTTAAAAAGTTCAAAAAATGTATAATACTTTTAAGAATTAAAGGATAAAGGAGAGAATTATGCATCGTCCTTACACGATTATTGTGTCGGAAGTAACTGTTGATGGTAAATTAACTTTAAGAAAAGGTTTTTCATCTAAAGAAATAATGAAGTTTATGGATGAGGAGGCTACCAGATATTTACATCAGATAAGAGCTAAAGTTGACGGTATTATGGTTGGTGCAGAAACTATAAGAACTGATAATCCGTATCTTACAGTTAGGCATGTAGTTGGAAAAAACCCAATTAGAATAATACCTACAAAATCGGCAAATATACCTTTAGATGCTAATATATTAAAAAAAGATGCTCCTACGATAATAATAACAACAGAGAGAGCTCCTAAGGATAAAATAGAACAGTTAAAGGAAAAGGCGGAAGTTATAATATGTGGTGAGGAAGAAATAGACCTGATAAAGATGATGTCCATCCTATATGATAAAGGTATTAAATCTTTAATGGTTGAAGGTGGCTCAACTTTAAACTGGAATTTATTAAAGACAGGTTTAGTTGATGAAATTAGGATTATACATATGCCATTTATAGTAGGTGGAGTGGATACTCCTACTTTAGTAGGTGGTGAAGGTTTTAAATCATTGGAAGATGTGGTTAAACTTAAGTTGAGAGCCCACTTTATAAGGGGAAGCCATTTAATAACTGAATGGGAGATTAAGTTTGAAGGTTAAAATATTGTACTTTGCTTCTTTAAAGGATAAAGTTAAAAAAAGTTATGAGTATATAGATATAAAAGAAGGAAATAGTATAAAAGATTTAAAAAAATTACTAATTAATAAATATCCTGAGATTAAGGATATTCTAGATAAAAGTATGATAGCGGTTAACGAAAGTTATGTTCAGGAAGATATAATTTTAAATGATTATGACACTGTAGCTTTTATTCCACCTGTTGGCGGAGGATAAAAAATAACAGAATGGAATATAAATTTAAGATAGTAGAGATATTCAACTCAATAGAAGGAGAAGGAAGTTTTATAGGATACCCAACAACTTTTATAAGACTGGAAGGTTGTAATTTAAGGTGTGAATGGTGTGATACTACATACTCCTATGATAATAAGAGCTTTAAATTATTATCATTAAAAGATATTTTAAAAGAAATAAAAAGATATAAAACTAAAAAAGTTTGTATAACTGGCGGAGAACCATTTCTGACCCCAAATTTACCATTTTTATTAATAAATCTGTATAAGGAAGGTTATTATCTAATAATTGAAACGAATGGAACAATCTTTAATGAAGATTTAGAGATTGCCTTAAGGGAAATATATCCAAAATTCTATCTAGTTGTTTCTCCTAAGTATGAAGTTAAATACATTATCAATAAATTTTTAATAAAGTATATAAATGAGTTTAAGTTTGTGGTTGATAAATACATATCAATTGAAGATATTCTAAAATACAGAAATTTATACAAAGTGAGACCTTTAATTTTACAACCTGAAAGTAATAAGAAAATTTTTATAAAAAAAGCTTTAGATTTGCAAAAGGAACTTCTAGAGTTTGATATTGAAGCTAGGGTTATTCCTCAATGCCAAAAATTTATGGGAGTTAAATAATGAGAGTTTTAATAACAGGTGGAGCAGGATATATAGGCAGTCATACTGTAAAAGCTTTGGGAGAAAAAGGCTATCAAGTATTAACAGTTGATAATCTATCAAATGGACACAAAGAAGCGGTTTTATACGGAGATTTAGTTGTTGGAGATGTAGGAGATAAAGATTTAATGGAAGATATAGTATCTAGTTTTAAACCTGAAGTGGTTATACATTTTTCTGCCTATATTGAAGTAGGAATTTCCGTAAAAAATCCTTTAAGTTTTTATAAAAATAATGTAATAAACAGTCTAAATCTTCTGGAAGTTTTAATTAAAAATAATATTAAAAATTTTATATTCTCTTCTACAGCGGCAGTTTATGGAAATCCTGTAAAAATACCTATTCCTGAAGAACATCCTATTAAACCTATAAATCCTTACGGAAAAACAAAGGCAACAGTTGAAAAGGCATTGGAAGATTTTAACAAAGCTTATAACTTTAATTATGTATCTTTAAGATACTTTAACGCCGCAGGGGCAGACCCTTCAGGTAGGATAGGGGAAAACCACAATCCTGAAACACATCTCATTCCTTTAATACTTCAAACTGCAAAGGGAGAAAGGGAAGCTATAAAGATATTTGGAACAGATTATCCGACTGATGATGGAACTTGTATAAGGGATTACATCCACGTAAACGATTTAGCAGAAGCACATATACTGGCTATGGAGTATCTGTTGGACAGTGGCAAAAGCGATATTTTTAACTGTGGCTATGGATACGGTTATTCTGTTAGGGAAGTTATAGAGACTGCAAAAAGAGTAACAGGCAAAGATTTTAAGGTTATAGAGGATGATAGAAGGGAAGGAGACCCACCTGTTTTAGTAGCAGACAGTAAAAAGTTAAAGAAAAAACTTAATTGGAAACCTAAATATGATAACTTAGAAACAATTGTTAAAACTGCTTGGAATTGGGAATTAAACAGAAGGTATTAGATGTTAAAAAGGAAGTTAAAACTTTATAAAAGGGCTAAAGATATATCAACAACTTTAATCTCTTTAGGCTTTTACAATATTTATGAGTATTTTAAGCTTTTATTTGGAATAGAGGTTGATGAAAGCGTTAAACCTCAAAAGATAAGGGAAGCTTTAGAGAAACTTGGAGCATCATTTATAAAACTTGGGCAGGTTTTAAGCACTAGACCTGATATAGTCCCATCTGAGATTATTCAAGAATTAATAAAACTTCAAGATAAAGTGCCTCCAGTTCCTTATGAAAAGATTAAAGAGATTTTACACAGAAATTATGGGGATAGACTAAATGAGATATTTTTGTATATAGATAGAGAACCTATAGCTTCCGCTTCAATATCACAGGTTCATATAGGCTACTTAAAAACTGGAGAAAAGGTTGCTATAAAGATTAAAAGACCAAATTTAGAAGAGTTAATAAATCTAGACACACAACTTTTAATAGGAATAATTAACTTTTTAGAGAAACATTCAAAAACTGTTAAAGAGTTAAATCTTAAAGGTGTTATTAATCAATTTAAAAAGACAACCTTAAAGGAAGCAGATTTTAGTATTGAGGCACAGAATATAAAGATATTTAGAAATAACTTTAAAAATCATCCTTACTTTTGTATTCCAAAGGTTTACGATGATATATCCACTAAAGAAATATTAGTTATGGAATTTGTTGAAGGTGTAAAAGTGTCCGATACGGAAAAATTAAAAGAACTAGGTATAAATACAAAAGATATAGCTATAAAACTTACAGACGCATTTTTTAAAATGGTTTTTAAAGATGGTTTTTACCACGCAGACCCACATCCGGGGAATATTATGATATTAAAAAATAAAAAGATATGCTTATTAGATTTCGGTATGGTTGCAAGATTAACACCTAAAGAAAGGTCAGCTTTCAACGATTATATAACTGCAGTTCTAACATTTGATTTAAATTTGGCTATGCAGTTTTATGAAAAGCTTAATATGTTAACACCTAAAACAGATATAGAGGGTTTACAAAAGGATATAGAAGTTTTCATTGAAAAGTATTACAACAAAAGATTGGAAGATATAAATCTAAAGGAAATGGTTTTAGAAGTTATAGAGATAGTCAGGGAAAATAAATTAAGATTGCCTGTAGGAATAGCATACTTAGGAAAAACAGCAATAAATTTGGAAGGAACAGTTAGAGTTTTAGACAGTAGTTTCAATCCAACGGAAAGATTACAGATTTTTATAAAAAAATCTATAGGTGATTTATTAAAGGAAAAATTAAAGGAAAGTAGGACAGCTTTAGAGTTATACTACAATCTTATTTTTAAAACTGAAGATATTTACAGACAATTAATAAGGGAAAGATTAACGTTTAGCATAGTTTTTAAAGAGTTGGAAGACCATTTGGAGTTTATCTCCAATCAAATAAAAAAATTAAGTTATTCAATTCTTTCCGTAGGTTTTTTTATGTCATCAGCTTTGTTTTATGTAGCGGATAGAGAAAAGATAGGAAATATTATTTTTGTATTAGGAATAATATTTTTACTCCTGTTTTTGTATAAAAATAAAAAAGATTAAAAGATTACAGAACCAATTCAAAACTGTTAGTATCTGAATTGTAAAACTCTATCTCTCCCGTTTCTATTTTATAATACCAGCCGTGAAGTCTTAATTCACCGCTTTCAACCTTTTCCTTTATTTTTGGATAGGTTAAAAGATTTTTAAGTTGATACAATATATTAATTTTTTCCGTTAATTCGTAAATATTTATATCTGGATTATTTTTATAAATTTTTAAGACTGTTTCTTTTACATCCTTACCTAATCTTAACCAATTCTTTACGTGAATTAATTCAATACCTTGGATTTTATCCTCCTCATATAAAGCTCTACACATTCCACAATTTGAATGTCCACAAACGATAATATCCTCCACATTTAATATAGAAACTGCATACTCTATTGCCGCCGCTGTACCATGAAAATCATTATCAGGTTTAAAAGGTGGAACCATATTTCCAATATTTCTAATAACAAACAAATCACCCGGTTTAGAATTGGTTATAAGAGTGGGTATAATTCTACTGTCAGAACAGCCTATAAACAAAGCCTTAGGATTTTGTCCTTTGTCCACTAACTCTTTAAATAAGATTTCATTTTCTCTAAAATGAAGATTTTTAAATTCTTTAATACCTTCTAAAAAAGGAATTTTTTTCATAACTAATAACTCCCCTCTGAATAATACTTTAAATAAAAATTATTTTTAAATTCTTTAAACCTATTTTTTCTGATAGCCTTCCTAATATCTTCCATAAGTTTTGTGTAAAATCGCAGATTGTGAATAGTTGCCAAAATCATACCTGTTATTTCTTCTGCATTAAATAGATGTCTTATATATCCCCTTGAAAAATTTTTACAGGTATAACAATCACAATCTTTATCTATAGGTTCTTCAGACAATTTATATTTCCCTGCTTTTATATTTAGTCTTCCGTAGTGGGTAAATAATGTTCCATTCCTAGCATTTCTAGTTGGCATAACACAATCAAACATATCTATACCTCTATCTACGCTCTCTATAATATTCTCAGGTGTTCCAACTCCCATAAGATACCTTGGTTTATCCTCTGGAAGATAGTTAACAACAACCTCTGTCATAGAGTACATATACTCTGTAGGCTCTCCTACAGACAAGCCACCTATTGAGTATCCATCCATATCCATTTCAACAGTTTTTATTGCACTGTAAATCCTTAAATCCTCATAGGTTGACCCTTGTATTATCCCAAATAAAGCCTGATTTTTATATCTCTTTCTCCTTTTAGACCTTTCTAACCATCTTAAAGTTTTTTCAACACTATCTTTTGCAGATTGGTAAGACACAGGATAAGGTGGACATATATCTAAAGGCATCATAATATCACTACCGATTATCTCCTGTATTTCAATAACAAATTCTGGTGTAAAGTAATGCCAAGAACCGTCTAAATGGGATTTAAATCTAACTCCTTCCTCTGTAATTTTTACCTCAGCTTTATGTTTACCAGATTTAACTTTTTTATTTAAAGCCAGTGAAAAAACCTGAAAACCACCACTATCTGTTAAAATAGGTTTTTCCCAATTAATAAAGTTATGTAGTCCTTTAAAATGTTTTAAAACCTCTAACCCCGGTCTTAAGTACAAATGATAAGTATTACCTAATATTATCTGGGCTTTTATATCCAACAGATGTTGTTTAGTTAAAGCCTTTACACTGCCTTGAGTACCTACAGGCATAAAGACTGGAGTTTCAATAACTCCCCTTTCTGTATAAATCTTTCCTAATCTTGCCCTTCCATCTTTATTTAAAAGTTCAAACTTTATCTTTCCACTCCTTCATCAAGGATTAATCTAAGTTAAATATTATATTTATTTTCTTTAAACTTTTTTAACTAGCATAAATTCATTTTAAATTGACAGTTTTAATCCTTTTTATAAAGGATTAAGCCTTAACTGTAATCAGCAAAAAATAGATAGGATAGATATAGTAAAAAATACACTAAAAATTATAATCCTATCTTTTCCTTAATTAAATCAAAAACTATATCTATAAGACAATTAGCTAATTTCATACCTTATTAAAAGGCTATGAGATAAAGCTATTTATAGCCCCCATTCCATTTGTCAATAAATATGCATAGGGACTTAAAAAGGAAATTGGATTTATTATTTTTAATATCATATATGACAAGTGAAATAATGGGGTTGATAACAGCACCTTGATTTTCTAATCATACCTATCTATAATTATAAGTATGAAGAAGTTATTAAGAATTGGCGAAGCATCACAAATACTGGGAGTATCTGTTAGCACATTAAGAAGATGGGAAAAAGAAGGAAAGCTAAAACCCATCAGAATTGGAAAGGAGAGAAGATATGATTATGA
>QNZF01000029.1 GCA_003978485.1 Persephonella sp. | reverse complement strand
TAGCGGTAGCAAGGTGTGAAGTGTGTTTTAAAACCTTGTTTAACATTTTTGATTTAAAACACACTTCAGGTGACCACCTTTGTAGGGTAAGGTCGCATTAAGCGACAAACCCCTACAGAAGCTACCGATTTTAATCGGTAGTAGTTCACTTATATCTTTTCTCTGCTATATTTATTAAATGAACATACATTCATATTATCTGGAGGAGAATATGTGTAAAGATTGTGGATGTTCAATAACAGACCACCATAGCGAGCATAATCCCAACCATCACCATCATCATAATCTTAACCACTCAAATCCAAGTTTAAATGATAAAAAAACGGTTGAAGTTATAACGAAAATATTAGATGCAAATGACAGACAGGCAGAAAGTAATAGAAAACATTTTGACCAATATGGAATATTAGCTATAAACCTTATGAGTTCTCCGGGAGCGGGAAAAACGACACTTTTAGAAAAAAGTATTGATATGTTGAAAGATGAGTTAAAAATTGGTGTTATTGAGGGAGACCTTGAAACAAATAGGGATGCAGAAAGAATAAAGGCAAAAGGAGTTCCAGCCTATCAGATAACTACAGGACAGGCTTGCCATCTTGATGCTTTTATGGTTCATAATGGAATACACCATCTTCCTCTAGAAGAGCTTGATATTGTTTTTGTTGAGAATGTTGGAAATTTAGTTTGTCCTGCTTCTTATGATATAGGAACACATATAAATGTAGTTTTACTCTCTGTTCCAGAGGGAGACGATAAACCTGCGAAATATCCGATAATGTTTAGAACTGCAGACCTTATGCTTATAACAAAAATAGATTTACTCCCATATTTTGAATTTTCAGTTGAAAAAGCAGTTGAAGAGGCAAGAAAACTAAATCCTAAGATGGACATTATTCAAATTTCTACAAAAACAGGGGAAGGTTTAGATAAATGGATTAACTATATAAAATTGAAAACATCTTTGAGAAGTATTATTTAAAAAGTTTATAGAAATTTAGAAAACCATAAAGTAAAGAAATATAGGTTTACAAATTTTTTATTATTTATTTAAGTTTTTTAACTTTTCTCTACATTTTTTTCTATTCTCTTCATTTCCTAATTTTTTATACACTTTTTCACAAAGCTCATAAACTCCTTTTAAATTTTTTAAAGCTCTTTTGTTTTTATCTTTTAGCTTCTCTCCTATATTTATTAACTTTTTTAAATATTCTTCTGCTTTACCTAATTCATTTTTTTCAAAATATATATCTGCCAAATTAAAAAATGCTTCCATTGTTTCTACGTGCTCTTCACCATATGCATTTTTTGTTAATTCCAATGCTTTCATTGAATAATCCAAAGCCTTATCATAATCACCTTTAGATTTGTAGATTGTAGCAATATTACCATATGCCTTAGCTGTTTCTACGTGCTCTTCTCCATATGCATTTTTTAACAATTTCAAATTTTTCAATGCATAATCCAAAGCCTTGTCATAATCACCTTTAGATTTGTAGATTGTAGCAATATTACCATATCCTCTTATTGTTTTTTTATCTTCTTCCCCATACTTTTTTATTGACATCTCTAAAGATTTTTCTGCCATCTTTATTGCCTTATTTATCTCCCCTTTCATCTTATAACTTTTTGATAAATTCCCATATATCGTTATTAAATCTCTCTCACTATCTTTTAACCTGTTGTATATTCCTTCTGCCATCTCAAAATACTTTATAGATTTTTCCCAATCCCCTCTCTCTTTACCCTTTCCCCTCTCCCTGTATAAACTTCCCAAACTTATAAAGTATCTCCCTATTACCTTTAAATTCTTTTCAGATATACTCCTTATATTTTCTTCTTTTATCTTTATCTCTATTTCTTCCCCTTCCCCTATCTCTATATATCCCACCCTCTCTAATATCCTTCCTCCTCTTATTAAAAATTCTTCCGCTATATCAAAAACTTTTAAATTCCTTAATACTGTACTCGCCTTTACATAAAATAACGCTACTTCTATATCTTTTATTTCCTCGTAATCTTTTACGTTCCTTAACGTCCTCTCTAACGTTATTATCTTACCTAGATAATTCCTTATCTCCTTCTCCTTACTATATATCTTCTCCTTATTACTTGGTAACTGTAATGAAAATGCCCCTATCTGAAACTCTATATCCTTATACTCTATACCTGACGATATAAAGTAATCCCTCACTATCTTATGTAGTTTGTATTTTACAACTTCTTCATTACTGGTTAATACTCCCTTAAATGTTAAATTGTTTAAATTTCTGTCTAAATAGTCCTCAAACTCTTCTATTCTCTTTTTTCCTATCTTTTTCTTTATTATATCCCTCTCTTTGTATTCCAATATCCCAAAATCTACTACTGGTTGTTTAAACTCTTTTATGAAAAATCTTGTTATCTCCTCAAACTCTATCTCCTCAGGTGGTAGTACTGTTAATTTTTTCGCTAATCTCTTCTCATTTTTTGTTAGATATAAAAACTCAAAAAGTTTAAATGTTCTTTCTAATACTGTCTTATCATATCCTCTATATGCTAATCCTTCATTTATTGGTCGTTCCCTTATCCTTTTTAATATATTTTTTATAGCAAATAATCTTAAATCCTCTTTTATTCTATATCTTCCGCTTCTGTAGTTGTTTACTATTTTTGCCAATATTTCCGTTAACAGTGTGTTGTAGTCTAGCTCTTTTAATACTTCTTCTAATACTTTGTTAAATTCTCTATTATCCTTTAAATGATTACACTCTTTACAAATATGAAAGAACAAATCTTTTAATTCTTTTTCTTCTAGTTCTTTTAGTTTTATCCAATTTATAAAACTTTTATCCATTAATTCAGCTGTTAACTCTTCCCTTGTTGTTATCAGGAAGTAAAAACTGTTGTCTTTTAAATTAAATAACTTCTCAAAAAAGTCTGTATATAGATTTTCAATATTAACAATATCATCTATTATCAGTAATTTTTTCTTTCCTTTTGCAAATTCTTTAAGATAATGGATTAAATTTAGAAATTTGTCTTTAGGTCTTTCATTTGGATTGGAAGGTTTATAATTAAAGTTAGATGAGAACTCTTCAAAAAGTAATGTTTTAAAACTTTCTAAATTTTCAAAATCAGTTTTTTCAATAGTTGCTAAGGATATATAACCATAACAATCAAACAGCTTTTCTTCATAAGCTTTAGGAAAAAATTTTTTAACTAGATAACTTTTTCCAATTCCGGCCACTCCCTCTATAAAAAGAACAGGATAACCATTAAATAGCATATCTTCTATTGCTTCTAATTCCTCATCTCTACCTATAAAATAGCTACTTTTAATATCACTGCTTATAAAATCCTTTGTAAACCATGGACAACTGATTTTAAATATTTCACTTATATTAACGTTTATTTCTGGCTGAATAGATGAATTATCTAATTTGTTTCCTTCAATTTTTTGATTAATATTAACATCTATCATAAAACTACCTTAAAATTTGCTCTTTTTTCTATTTTAACAAAATCTAACGGTTAATATTTATACTATTGTTAATCTGTGAGTGATTGTCCAACTCGTTATTTTTTATTTCCAAATTTATATAAATATTTCCTTCACCTTTAATAAAATATCTCTCAAATTCTTCTTTTAAAAATTTGTTTAAATCTTCCAAATGTTCTTTTATATTCCCGTTATCCTCCAATTTTTCATCTATAAAACTTTCTAATTTTTCAAATAGTATCTCTCCTATTCTTTCTTTTACTTCCTCTTTTTCCAACTCTTTAATAAGTTTTTCAGAGAGACTTTTCTTATCTTTATTTAATAGACTATCGTATACACTTTTTACCTTTCCTATAACCTTTTTCCTTGTGAAAGTCCCAAGAGATTTAACAACTTCAACTCCTAAAGAAGCAAAAAAGGATATTAAAAAAGATTTTTCATCTTGAGATAGGCTATTTAAATCAATTCCGAAAAAGTTCATATTCCTAACCTCATTCTTCAAACTTAAAAGCTTATAGATAAAATAATACTAAAGCGTAAAACTATCTAGATTTGATAGTTTTTTCTTAGATTTTATTCTCACAATAAAATAGCTTCTTTTAAGACTTGTTTTTTTATATAAGGCTTTAGAGATTTTTTCATTACCAAATCAACCTTTAAGCCTAAAGGATGAGAAAGATAATTTTCTAATTTCATAAATTGAATGAATGTAATAGCTTTTTCAAATTCTACAAGTATATCTATATCACTTTTTGATGTTTGCTCTCCTCTAACATAAGAACCAAATAGTGCAATATTTTTGACGTAATACTTTTCTTTAAGCTCTTTTTTATGCTCTCTTAAAATTTTTTTTATTTCCTCTAAATTTTTCTTCATCTTTTTTATATAAACGTCTTTTAATATTAATTTATCACAAAATTTATATAAACTTATTATTTAGACTTAAAATTATAAATAGTAATAAAAGTTTTGGACTGAAAATTATGTCTTTAGAAACAAAAAGAAGTAAGAAAAGGAAAAGAATTTCTAATTAGAAGAGCTTTTAAAAAATATGAAAAATTAAAACCTCTCTATTCTATACTCATTATTTTTTATTTTGGTGTCAATAACAACCTCAATATTTTCATCTTTAAACTTTTCTTTTAATAAAGACTTTACATAATCGTATAGATTTTTGTTTACATATATCTTTACTTTGTAGAAGGGTTTTAAACCTTTCAGTTTATTCTCTATTTCAAATAAAACTATACCTTTTCCCTTTATATAGCCTGTTCCTCTACAAACTCCACAACTTTCAGATAACTGTTTTATTAAACTTTTGTCTGTTTTTTTTCTTGTTAACTCAAGTAAACCTAAAGATGTAAAAGATTTTATTTTTATAGTCTGTTTATCCTTTTTTATCTCCTTTTCTAATAATTCAATAATCTTTTCCTTGTGTTCTTCTTTATACATATCTATAAAATCAACAACTATAATCCCCCCTAAATCCCTTAATCTTATCTGTTTTACAATTTCCTTTACAGCCTCCAAATTAGTGTATAGAGCTGTTTCCTCTAAGCTTTTATACTTTTTTAAACTTCCACTATTAACATCTATTGCAACTAAAGCCTCCGTCTCCTCTATAATCAGATAGCCACCTGTTTTTAACCAAACATACGGATTTAAAATTTTATTTATAACCTTTTCAACATTATACTTTTTAAATAAATCTTCCTTCCTCTCACTTACATAAATGACCTCTATATCATATTTATCAAAGTTAAGTCTTATATAGTCCTCTAACTTTTTTGATAAAGTTTTATCGTTTGTATAAATCCTTTTTATATCCCCTGCATAATCCCGTAGAAAGTTATAAGCTTTTAGCTGTTCCTCATACAGTAAAGAAGGTGCTTTCTCCCTTTTATATCTATCTAAAATACTATTCCATTGTTGCTTTAAGGCTAAAAAATCTTGAATTATATCCTCATCTAAGGCATTAATTGTTTTTGTCCTAATTATAAAACCTATTTTTTCTTCATTATAATCCCTCAACAAATTTTCAACTCTACTTTTTAAATCTTCCCTTATGTCTTCAGGAAGTTTTGAAGAAACAGAAATATGATTTGTTGTTGGCATTAAAACTAAATACTTTCCCGGTAATGTTATTTTACAACTTAACTTTGCACCTTTAGACTGTAGGGAAACTCTTTTTAATTGAAGTAAAAGTGTATCACCTATCTTAATCTTTTGACAGTTCTCAGGGCTGTTTTTTAAAGGTAAAAAAGCCTCTTTACTGTCTCCTATATCAATAAATGCGGCGTTCATATGTGGAAGTAATCTTTTTACTCTTCCCTTAAAAATACTTCCTATTACATTCAATTTATTTTTTTTATCAATTCTTACCTCTACAACTTCTTCATCCTCTATTAACAAGTATAAATAAATATCTTTTGAGCTTAATATTACTAATTCTCTCACTATAACTATGTCCTAAAGAATAATTTATCTTGCTAATTTTATAACATTAAACATTGTTTATGAAAAATTTAGAATAAAAACTGGTAAATTATGCAGATAAATTTATTTAATTTTACAATTTGAAAATTTAAATATTAGAATTTTTACATAATTTTCATAAAAATTTCCATTTTTTGTTAAATATTATAAAAGCTGATAAATTTTAAGGAGAAGTTAATGATTGGACTTTACGGCGGGAGTTTTGACCCGATACACATAGGACATTTAAGATTAGCAGAGGATGTTAGAGAGTATTACAAACTGAATAAAATAATCTTTATACCTGCTTATTTATCCCCTTTAAAACATAGAATAAATATACTCCCTGAAGATAGGCTAAAGTTAATTGAGATGGCTATAGGCTACAATCCATATTTTGATATAGACGATAGAGAGATAAAAAATGAGAAAGTTTCTTATACAATAAACACTATTTTATTTTATAAACGTAAACTTGGTTATAACCCAATATTTTTGGTTGGTAGTGATGCATTTTTAAGTTTACATAAATGGAGAAAGTATAATCTCCTTTTAGAGATAACAAACTTTATAGTTATAGGAAGGGACAAGGACAATCTGGCAGACATTTATGAATATTCAAGAAAAGTCTTATGTAAAGATTTAAGGTTAACTAAAACTATAGAACCATTTTCTGCCAATATATATTTCTTCAATGGAAGGAGAATTGATATATCATCTTCTGAGATTAGAGATAGAATTAGAAGGGGGAAACCAATAACATACCTTGTTCCCCCAATAGTAGAAGATTATATAAAGGAAAAAAGACTTTACGTAGAGTAGATTTACTCTACTATGATTGTGCTTATAGCGTGTTTGTAGATTAATTGTTTTTCACCATTTACATCAAGTAAAATTGTAAATTGGTCTAGCCCCTCTATTTTTCCAGTTATCCTTGTCCCCCTAATTAGGTAGATTGTTATTTCCTTCCCCTCTTCCTTTAGCTTGTTTAGAACTTCATCTTGTATGTTCATCTACGCCTCCTCCAAATTTTATTGATTGCTAAACTTACACATTAAAAATTTTACCATTTTTTTAACAATTTTTAATCTAAATTATTTTTTCAAAAATTTCAATAAAATTTTTATCATTTATATTAACAAAATTCCAGTTATTTTTTTTGCCAAATTTTGAACGAAAAGTTTTTATCTGCTTTTTTGCAAACTTTTTAGTATTTTTTATTATATTCTCTTTTGCTTCATTCAGTGATATGTATCCATCAAAAAATGGAATTAACTCCTTATAGCCTATTGCCTGAGAAGATGTTAAAAAGTTTTTGTATCCCATATCTATTAAAAACTTAACCTCATCAACTAAACCTTCAGAAAACATCTTATCAACTCTGTTTTCTATAGCCTTCATTAAATCTTCTCTATTCCTTTCTAATACAAAACCTATGAAACTGTATCTTTCCTCTTTAAAACCATGCTTATTTTGAAAGTATGAAAAAGGTTTACCGGATAGATAAAACACCTCTAAAGCCCTAACAATTCTTCTTTTGTCATTTCTGTTTATCTTTTTTGAGTACTCTAAATCAACCTTTTTTAATTCCTCGTATAACTCCTCCGTATCCCTTTCATAAAGCTTTTTTCTTAACGCCCAGTCTCCCTTAGGTGCATCTGACAATCCATAAAGTAAAGCCTGTATATATAACCAAGTACCACCAACAATAATTGGAGTTTTACCTCTAGCTTTTATATCTTTTATATGCCTGTCTGCTAACTCCACAAAATCTTTTACGGAAAAAATTTCAGAAGGTTTTACCACATCTATAATGTAGTGTGATATTTTCTTCCTTATATCTTTAGGCGGTTTTGCCGTTCCTATGTCCATATATTTGTAAACCATCATAGAATCTGCACTTATAATCTCTCCGTTTATCATTTCCGCCAGTTTAATAGCTAAATCTGTTTTTCCAGTCGCAGTTGCCCCTGTAATAACTACAATTTTATCCATATCTTTAAAACAACCTAACAAATCTTAGTTAAATTAATCCTTTTCATTTTATAATATTCAAATAAAAATTATTTTTGATTAAAGGAAAGGAAATGATAAAAAGATTTTTGATTAAAATTTTTTTCCTGTTAATTTTGTCTCTACCTTTAACAAGCTGTTTAAACACTTTACAACTACTACCGGAACAAACTCCAATAGAATTAATACCTAAAAACAAAGTGATGGGAAAGTTTTCTTTTGTTATTCCAGACAACTTTAGATTTGTTAGCGACCAATCTTTAATATACGACTATAGAGGAGATGTTAGAGCTTATTTAGTTTATGTAGGTAAGGCATCAACAGTTCAGATTATAAACTTTTTAACAGAATATATGCCTGAAAAAGGTTGGAAACCAGATTTTGCTACTGTATCGACAGACGGAGTTTTAGCATTTAAGAAAGGGGACAGACTGATTGTATTTAAAATAACTCCAGATATGGCAGGAATTGTTTATCTAAAAATACTTTTAACTAAATAAAAATTGAAGAGAAGTAAAAAGGCTTATTTCTATGCCTTTTTAACATTATTTTTCCTGTTTCTATCTTTTCTCTCAGTTATACTTACATTTCCCTATATACTGTATCATTTAGTAATATCACATTTTTTTAATTTTAAGTTTCAATTAAGCTATATATTAGCCTTTTGGCTAACTGTTGTAATTATTTTATGGATTATAAAAATCTATAAAGTAAAATCAAAAAAATATTTTTTATGATAAACTTTTGACAACAATTTTTTTATTTGTAATTGAAAATTTTTTAATAATTGGAGATTTTAATATTAAACAGTTAAAAATTCAAATGTTAACGGTGCTATGATGATAAAAAGGTATGTAAAGCTATTTTTTATTTTTACACTACTTATTAATGTATCTACCTGTTCATCTGAAAGGAAAGAAAAAAAGGAAGAAAAAGAACCTGTTTCTGCTATACAACCGATAACTCAACCTAGTGTAAATGAGACTATATCTACAGTTAATCAGACAGAAGAAAAAAAAGAAGAAAAAGTAAATATTACTGAAAAGGATAGGGAGTTATACGAGAAGTTTACAAAATATCCTTGGGAGTTATTGAAGGATAGAGAGTTTAAATCTATATATATAAAATCTTTAGGAGAGCTTAGTAATATACCTTGGATTAGAAATATATCAGGTGTAGGTGGTAAGAATAAGATAGTTAAAATAAACGGAAAAAGATATGTGTATATAAGCTTCTGTAAGCCTCATATGTGCGATACTGAGATGGTTTATCTAATATACTCTCCAGATGATAAAAGACTTTTTGGAGTTTACCTGATAGAAAGTGATAACGATTTTGTAAAAGTACCTATAGGAAATCCATCTGAAGAAGATTTAAACATCCTTGCTGATGCTGTAAGGAAGGATATTAACTCATTTATAACTCCAGAAGTTGTTTTATCCGCTAAAACTTTACCTGCTGAAGAGTTAGGGATAAAAAAATTAAAAGTCTGTCCAGTTTTAAGAAAGGTTGAGTTTGTTCAGGGAGATAATGAAAAGGTAAAAGATCTAGCAAAGGTATTACTAAATAAATTTTTAAAAGAGGAAGGTATCAATTTAGACCAGTTAAAAAAATTAAATATAACTATAGAACCTAAAAATCTGTTGTTAGGTATAGTTGATTTAAACGGAGACAGAAGACCTGATGTTTTTATGATTGTCAATTCCTATTATATGTGTGGGACTGCAGGTTGCGGTGCATTCGTTTATATAAACAGAGGAAAGAATAGATATAGGTCTGTAGATGTGTCCGTATTAATACAAAATCTTAACTATTTCTACTTAGCCAAAACGAAAACAAGAGGATACAGAGATTTAATTGTAGATGATGAAATAATCTTAAAGTATAACGGTCATAAATATGTGAATGGAGGTAAATGCTATGTCAAATAGCTACAAGGGAAGTTATACAGACTTTTTAAGGGCTTTAGGTTATAGGGAGAGTGGCGGAAGGTATAACATTGAAAACAGCTACGGTTATCTGGGCAAGTATCAGATGGGGGAGATGGCTTTAATAGACGCAGGTTATTACAAAGGGGACAGTACACCTAGAAAGAACGATTGGATAGGGGAGTGGACAGGGAAAGATGGAGTTTGGAGTAAAGAAGATTTTTTAAACAATCCACAGGCACAGGAAAATGCAATAAGAGAATTTCACAGAAAGATATGGAAATATATAAAAGCTTTAGATTTAGACAGATATGTAGGTAAAACTATAGCTGGTATTTATATTACAGAGAGTGGATTAGTTGGAGGAGCACACCTAGTTGGTGTTAGAAGTTTAGCAAAATTTTTAAAATCTAACGGCAGTGAAATACCTAGAGATGGTTTTGGAACACCTATAACCGAGTATATAAGCAAATTTAACGGTTATGATATATCGGAGATTACAGGTAGTACAACATTAACTCCAGAAGAGAAAAAGAAAATACAGGAAGAATTTGGCTTCCAATGGGATATACCATCTACACCAGAAACACCATCATATGATGAAGAACCTGAAAAAGATGAGAAAAAAGGCGGAGGAGGCATATTTGAGATAATTATAAAGCTGTTTAAGGCGATATTTAGTATATTTTCCAAAAAGTAAAGATAGGGTGAAAAGATGTATAAAGGCAATTATATAGACTTTTTAAGGGCTTTAGGTTATAGGGAGAGTGGCGGAAGGTATAACATTGAGAATAGCTACGGTTATCTAGGCAAGTATCAGATGGGGGAAAGTGCGTTAAAAGACGCAGGTTATTACAAGGGAGACCCTACAAGAAGGAACGATTGGATAGGCGAGTGGACAGGAAAAGACGGAGTTTGGAGTAAAGAAGATTTTCTAAACAATCCTAGGGCACAGGAAAATGCAATAAGGGAATTTCACAGGAAAAGTTGGAAGTATATAAGACTATTAGGATTAGACAAATATGTAGGTAAAAGAATTGGAGGGATTTTAATAACAGAAAGTGGCTTACTTGGGGGGGCACATCTTTTAGGAGCAGGAAATGTTAAAAAGTTTTTAAAATCAAATGGAAGATATATACCTAGAGACGGCTACGGAACTCCTATAACAGAGTATATAAAAAAATTTGCTGGTTATGATATATCAGAAATAACAGGGAACAGTTATTATCCTTACGAAATAAATGAAACCACTACAGATGAAAGTGATAATAATGGATACGTTTGGGATATGGATAGTTCTTCCAGTTATGAAGACGGATACTCTGATGATTACCAATCAGATGAAGAAGATTATCAAAAAGAAGAAAAGGAAAAATCCATATGGGATTTATTCTTTTAGTTATCGTTTTTCCACAGCTTGATTAATAACTTTTTCCTTAAACTCTTTTAAAGATGGTTTTATATGGATAGGCTTTTTTAACTTACCTTCTAAAACTTCCATTGTCTTATAACCATTTCCTGTAATGTAAGCAACAACCACTTCATCAGGGTCAAAAACTCCACGTTCAGCCAACTTTTTCAATACTGCGATTGTTGTTCCGCCTGCCGTTTCTGTAAATATACCTTCGGTTTTAGCCAATAACTTCATTCCTTCTATTATCTCATCATCTGTAGCTATATCTATTAATCCATTACTTTCTTTAGCAACTTTAACAGCATAAGGTCCGTCTGCAGGATTTCCTATAGCTATTGATTTTGCAATTGTGTTGGGCTTTTCAGGAATAATCCAATCTCTACCTTCTTTAAAGGCTTTATAAATTGGGCTACAACCTTCCGCCTGTGCCCCGTACATTTTAGGTGGATTATCTTCAATCAATCCTACAGTCTTTAATTCGTTAAAGCCTTTCCATATTTTCGTATAAAGTGAACCTGACGCCAACGGTGCGACTACAGAGTTTGGAGCTCTCCAACCTAACTGTTCTGCCACTTCAAAAGCCAGTGTTTTTGAACCTTCCGAATAAAACGGTCTAACATTTATATTTACAAATGCCCAGCCAAACTCATTGGCGATTTCAGAAGACAATCTGTTCACATCGTCATAATTACCATCTACAGCAACAACTGTTGGATTAAAAACTAGAGAGCCTATTATTTTGTTTGTTTCTAAATTTGCAGGTATGAAAACATAACAGTCCATACCGGAAGCTGCAGCATTTGCAGAAACGGAATTTGCCAGATTTCCAGTTGATGCACAAGCTGCAGTATCAAAACCAAATTCTTTAGCTTTAGAAAGGGCAACAGCAACAACTCTATCTTTAAAGGATAAAGTAGGATGATTAACACTGTCATCTTTTATATAAAGATTGTTTAAACCTAAAAGTTTTCCCAGATTATTAGCCTTTTTTAATGGTGTATATCCAGCTGTTAAGCCAACAGTAGGATTATCCACAGGTAATAAATCTATATATCTCCATAAACTTTTTTCACCTTTTTCAATCTTTTCCCTAGATATATTCTGTTTTATATATTCATAGTCATACTCTATCTCCAATGGTCCAAAACAGTATTCACACACATGTATAGGTTCAATAGGATATTCTCTACCACACTCTTTACACTTTAAACATTTAACTTTTGCCATTTATTTTAAAACCTCCTGAAAAATAAAATTAACGACAACTATTTATTTTAATTTATCATAAAAGCTTATTTGATGAAATTTTTAATAAATTTGAAATCTAGATGGGTTAAATTCCATATAAAAAACTCAGGTTTTCTGTTATGTTAAAATACAGATTTAGTTAAAATTATTAATAACTTGGAGGTACAGATGGCAAAAATATATTATGACAGTGATGCTGATTTAAAACTGTTAGAAGGTAAAACTGTAGCAATAATAGGATACGGAAGTCAGGGACACGCACACGCTTTAAATCTAAAAGACAGTGGTGTGAATGTTGTTATAGGTTTGTATCCGGGAAGTAGGTCTGAAGCGAGGGCTAAAAAAGACGGCTTTGAAGTGTTAACACCTGCAGAAGCTTCAAAAAAAGCAGATATTATTATGATGTTAATTCCGGACACTGTTCAGGCACAGGTTTACAAAGAAGAGATTTTACCTAACTTAGAAGAGGGGAACGCCTTAGCTTTCGCCCATGGATTTAATATACATTTTAATCAGATAGTTCCACCTTCAAATATAGATGTTTTTATGGTAGCACCTAAAGGACCCGGTCATTTGGTTAGATGGCAGTATGAAGAAGGTAAAGGAGTTCCAGCTTTAGTTGCAGTTTACCAAGACTATACAGGTAAGGCTAAAGATGTGGCTTTAGCTTACGCAAAGGGAATAGGTTCAACTAGAGCAGGTGTTATTGAAACAACATTCAAAGAAGAGACAGAAACAGACCTATTCGGAGAACAGGCAGTTTTATGTGGAGGAGTATCCGCACTAATAAAAGCAGGTTTTGAAACTTTAGTTGAGGCTGGTTATCAACCTGAAGTGGCATATTTTGAATGTTTACACGAATTAAAACTTATAGTTGATTTAATATATCAGTACGGAATATCTGGAATGAGATACTCAATATCTGACACTGCAAGATATGGAGATGTTACTAGAGGTGAAAAAATTTATAAAGCTGTAAAACCTTTACATAAGGAGATATTAGAGGAAATACAAAACGGTTCATTTGCTAAAGAATGGATACTTGAGAATTTGGCGAACAGACCACACTTTAATGCACTGGTAAAAAGAGATGAAGAACATCAAATTGAAAAAGTAGGAAAAGAGTTAAGAAAAATGATGCCTTGGTTAGAGGGAAAAGGACTGTAAAAAGGATATAGTTATGAATTTAACATCAAGAAGAAAAAATTTAAAAAAGATTTATGAACCGATAGGTATAGCTTTAGCAAAGACACACTTAACGCCAAACATAATTACAGTTATATCTATAATCTTCGGTTCTCTCTCCGCATTTTACTTTTACCATAAAGAGCCATTAATAGGTGCTATACTTCTATTCTTTAGTGGATTTTTTGATTTAATGGATGGTGTTGTTGCAAGGGAGAATGATAAATCATCAAAGTTCGGAGCTGTTTTTGACTGGTTGGCAGACAAGTTTGTAGATGGAGTAATACTTTTCTCTATAGGCTTAGCTTACACAAATCCATTTTTAACAGTTTTAGCTGTTGTATCAAATATGCTTCACACATTTATAAAACCTGTTGTTTACGCAGAGATAGGTTTTGAGGAAAGGAAAAAAGGAAAAATTAACGACCCACTGGAAGGTATAGGATTTTTCGGCAGACCTGAAACATTACTGTCCATAATAATCTTTTCAATATTGGATTACTTTAAGATATTAGACCTAAAATTTGGATTTTTATTTATAACCGTTTTAACTATCCTATCCTTGCTACAGAGAATATTTTATCTTTACAGAAGATACAACAAAGATTACGACTAAAATATGGTAAAGGTTTATTTAGCGTTAGGAAGTAATGTTGGAAATAGGAAAGAGAACATAAGGAAGGCTATAAAATTACTTGCCGAAAAGATAAAAGATATAAAGGTTGCTTCCTTTTATGAAACTGAACCTGTCGGTTATACGAAGCAACCAAAATTTATAAACACTGTGTTAAAGGGATACACAGATTTATCCCCTGAAGAGCTTTTATTATTCTGTCAAAATGTGGAAAAAAAGGTAGGTAGAGTTTACAGATTTAAATGGGGTCCAAGGGAGATAGATATAGATATTCTTCTATACGGAGATTTAAAGATTGATAAACCAGACCTGAAAATACCTCATCCATATATGTTAGAAAGGGATTTTGTTATGATACCATTAAGGGAGATAGAAAAGGATATAGATAAAATATTGGAAAAAGTTTTCAGTAAAAATTAGTTTTTTAAGAGGAAGATAATGGAAAAGTTTTTATTGATAGCAGGGCCCTGTGCAATAGAAAGTAGAGAAATATGTTTTGAAGTAGCTGAAGTATTAAAGGATATTCAAGAAAAAAATCCTGAAATAAGAGTTGTGTTTAAATCTTCATTTGATAAAGCTAATAGAAGTAGTATTAAATCCTTTAGAGGTGTAGGTTTAGATAAAGGTTTACAGATTTTATCAGATGTTAAACAAAAATTTAATCTACCTGTTTTAACCGATATACACGAAAGCTATCAGGCAAAACCTGTTGGTGAAGTTGTTGATATAATTCAGATACCAGCCTTTTTATGTAGACAGACAGATTTATTGGTAGCTGCCGCAGAAACAGGTAGAGAAGTAAATGTAAAAAAAGGTCAGTTTTTAGCTCCTTGGGATACTAAAAATATAGTTGAAAAACTTAAACATGCAGGTGCTAAAAAGTTTTATCTAACTGAAAGAGGTACAACCTTTGGTTATAACAATCTTGTTGTGGATTTCCGTAGTTTACCGATTATGAGGCAGTATGCCCCTGTTATATTTGATGCTACACACAGCGTTCAACTACCCGGTGGTGCAGGTAATCAATCATCAGGAAATAGGGAATTTATATATCCATTAGCTAAAGCTTCCGTATCAGTTGGAGTTGATGGACTGTTCTTTGAAGTCCATCCTGACCCGGAAAAAGCCCTATCTGACAGGGCAACACAGATAAAACTATCAGATTTTCCAAAGATAGTAGATAATCTATTAACTCTTTGGAGATTTTTAAATGATAAGAATATTTAGTCTTTTTTTACTTTTAGCTTTAACTTTAATATCCTGCGGAAGAAAGGGGGCTCCATTACCACCTATATCCAAAAAACCTTTAGATGTAGACAATATAAAACTTAAACAGCAAGGTGATTACATAGTCGTTAGTTGGCATTATATACCTAAGTACGACGATAACAGACCTTTGAAAGAGTTTTCTTTTAAAATATATCTTAATGATAAAGAGATAAATCCTAAGTTATGGCATAAAAGAAGTTTATATTGGTTTAGTTATAAAATACCATTATTTAGAAAAGAGTATTGTTTTAATATATATGTCAAATCAAAGGATGAGTTAAGCGACAGTTCACCTATTGAGTGTATAATTCCTACAAGGAATTTTCCAGCTACACCAAAAATTACCGATATAGAGCTAAAAGAGGATGGATTGCTTATAAAATGGATTGGTGAAGGAAAGAATACAAATATATATAAATCAAATGATGAGATAATTCCGCCTATACCTGATAAAAAGATAGCCAATAGAGGTTATTATTTTGACAAGGATTTACAGTTTAACAAAAAGTATTGTTATTACTTAACTGTTGAGAATGATAAAGAGGTAGAAAGTAATAAATCTAATACAGTTTGCAAAAGATTTGAGGATATATTTCCACCTAAACCACCTTCAGATTTTAAACTTTTAAAAAAAGGTAATGATTATTATCTTATATGGGATAACAGCCCATCAAAAGATGTGATTGGCTATTTAATCTATAAAAATGGTAAACCGTTATTCAATATCCCTATAAAAACATACTTTTTTATAGACAAAGATTACAAGGATGGAGATAAATATTACATAGTGGCAGTTGACAGAGCAGGAAATAAAAGTAAAAAAGTGTTTTTGAAAAGAATTATTAAGTAGAGGATTTCAACTGTTATAATAACTGAACAGAAAAATTTATCAGAGGATATAAAAAGTTTGAAAAAATGTTTAAAGCCTTTTTTAAGAGGATTTTTTTCTAAATATCCGCCTTTTAGGGTTTTAGCTTACGAAATCTGTAAAAAAAGTGTTCTGAATAAACATCTAATAATAAAGATGAGGTCTGAAGACTATTTTTTATTAGTAAACACTAGAGACCATTGGAGTTTACAACCTATAAAGAGGGGTATAGTTGAAACACCTGAAGATAAATTTATTAAGGAAAATAGATTAATAAGAGAAGGAGATACGGTTATAGATGTTGGAGCACATTGGGGTGGTTTTTCAATCTTCTTTGCTAAGTTAACAGGTATAAATGGAAAAGTTTACTCATTTGAAGCATCAAGTAGAAATTTCAAATATTTAAAAAAGAATGTATGTTTAAACAACCTTAAAGATACTGTAAAAATTTATAGATATGCAGTAGGTAGTAAAGACGGTTATGTAAATCTAGGTATAGCTAAAACATCATCAGGGCATAACTCTATAGTTAGAGATAATCTACCTGTACAGGATTATGAGAAAGTTAAATTAATATCTTTAGATAGATTTGTAGAGGAAAATAAAATTAAAAATATAAATTTTATAAAAATTGATGTTGAAGGATACGAGTTAGAAGTTTTAAAAGGATTTGAAAAAACATTGAAAGATTTAAAAAACTTTTGGATGTTTATAGAGTATTCTCCATCTTATATGGGTAATGATGAGGCTTTAGAACTACTTGAAATTTTTAAAAGATACTTTAACAAAGTTTATATAGGCTATAAAAAGAAAATATATGAAACGAATTGGAGTGAAGTCAAAGAGTTATCATTTAAAACTGGTTTAAGAAATTTGTTTCTGTATAAATCAAAATAACTTTTACTTTAAAATAGATTTTAATCAAAAATAGATTAGAGGATTAACGGTACAATTATGTTATTAGCTATAGATATTGGGAATACTACAACTGAGATAGGATTAGTTGGGAATATAGACAGTATAACCAGTTATAAACTGTCATCAGAAAGGAATAAAACTGTAGATGATTGGATGTTAGATTTATTCAATATTTTTCAATTGTTAAATGTTAAGGATAATATAACAGCTTCCATTATTTCTTCTACAGTTCCTATACTTGAAGATAAGATAGCTTTAGCGGTTAAAAAGATTTTGAACATAAAACCTTTTATTCTTGGTTCAGATATTCAAGTCCCTATAAAAAATAACTATAAAAAACCTGAAGAGGTTGGAATAGATAGGCTTTTAAATGGATATGCAGGTTTACAGCTTTATAAACCACCTTTAATTATTGTAGATTTAGGAACGGCAATAACTTTTGATGTTGTTAATAAAAATGGAGAGTATGAGGGTGGAGCAATATTTCCGGGTATACAGGCAAGTGTTGAAGCGTTATTCTCAAAAACTGCAAAACTTCCTAAAGTTAATCTAAAGGAAATAAATAAGGTTGTTGGTAAGACAACAGACGAAAGTATTAAATCAGGTTTATTCTATGGATATATATCTTTAATTGAAGGTATGATAAAAAAAATATCTTATGAAACAGGTGAAAATTATACCATAATACTTACAGGAGGAAACGGGGATTTATTTAAATCTAAATTGAATCTAATCTGTGATAAATATTTAGCATTAAAAGGTATGTATTACATATACAAAAACCATTTATAACTGTTTTAAACCTTGTTGTAAATAAACAAATGTGGATATTAGAGTAAAAGCGGTTGTTACAAATATAATTGCCTGAATAAGAATAGTTGGTATATAAGTTATATTTGCAAGTAGGACTGTTATTATAGATAAAATCTGAAAAAATGTTGTAACTTTTCCGAATATGTTAGGTTCCACCTTTAAATAACCTTTTATTATATAGATAATTGAGCTACCAAGGAGTATAAATATATCTCTGCTTATTGCAATAATGACAAACCAGTATGGAAATTTTACATCTAGTTTTGAGTTGTATATAAATATAAAACTGCTTATTAACAAACTTTTATCTGCTATCGGGTCTAAAACTTTACCTAAGGTAGTTTCCTGTTTAAACCTTCTAGCTATAAAACCGTCTAAAGCATCTGTTATGCCTGCAATTGTAAATATTATTAACGCTAAAATTGGTTTATTGTATCCTAAACTAATAATAAAAAGAGGAACTAAAAAAATTCTAACCAAAGTTAGTATATTTGCAATATTCATGCTGATAAACTCTATTTTTTCCTCTCCCCTATAAAATTTTTAGCGTAATTTTTAATATAAGTTATTTTTTTTATAAAAGTTATGCAGAATATAATTAAAATATTGATTATGCAATATAAAAAATCTTATATATTACCTATTGAAAATTTCGTATTTGAGTTTTTTCTAAATTTGATAAAATCAATTATAACATTCTACATTTTTAATTTTAGTGGAGTTGTATAAAATTGAAATTAGTAAGGCTTGAAGATGTAAACTTTAAAATACTAAAGAATTTTTCTATAGACTTCAGAAAAGATAATAAAATTCTTAATTTGATTGTTCTAGCGGGAGTTAACGGAAGTGGAAAAACTACTTTGTTGGATTTTATAAATTATAAATTTGACAATCCCTATAAAATTGAAGGAAAAATTTATTTTGAATATAAAGGAGAATTATATTTCTTACAAAAAGACGGCTATCTTTATAGGACAACAAAGGTATCCAATTCTATAGGGAAATTTTTTGCTTATTTGCGAGGAGAAATATACCTCTCTAAAAGAGACACTTTGATGAAAGTTTTGCATTATATAAAAGCCAAAGACGATAAATCAAAGGATTTAAAAATAAGTATTATAAGACACTTAAAAAAGCTAATCTTTGAAGATGGATTAGCACCTAACGATGCCTACAAAAAATTAGACGAATATCTAAAAACTGTCTTCAAGGGAATGAAATCAAGTATATCTTTCAGTAATATAGACAAAGATGAAAATGTATACTTTAAAAATATGTTTGGTGAAAAGGTAAAAATAGAAGACCTTTCTACTGGAGAAAAAGAAATATTAAATAAAGCCTTTTACTTTTTCATTAATGATATAAAGGATAGTGTAATACTGATAGATGAGCCTGAAATATCACTTCATCCATCTTGGCAAAGTTATATCTTAAAAGTTTATCAAAATCTAGCTAAAGAGTTTAATAATCAGGTTATAATAGCTACACACTCACCACATATTATAGCTTCAACACCTGACGAAAGTCTGTTTATTCTGACTAAAGAGGATGGAAAAATTGTAGCTAAAAACTTTAACTCCTATGGTAAAGATATAAATGCAGTTCTATTGGAAGTTATGGGAAGTGAATATCTTAGAGATATTGATGTAGAAGAACAAATTAAAAAAGTTAAAAATATGATTTTTGAAAATAAGTTTAATACAAGGGAGTTTGAAGAAGAATTTAGAAAACTTGAAAAAATGCTTGAAAATGATAACATTGAATTGTCTTTGATAAAGTTAGAACTGCAAAGAAGAAAAAATGTTAAAAATAACTAAAAAAAAGCCAGATTTTTTTGACGATTTAGTTAAGGATAAAAAAAACTGGGATAATTTAAGAGGTGAAGAAAAGAAAATCATCGCCGAGTATTTAAAGAAAAATGAACAAAAAGGAATGTGTGCTTACTGTGAAAGTAAACTGAAAGAAAATTCCTATCATATAGAGCATTTTCGTAAGAGAAGTTTATTTCCCGAACTTACCTTTGATTATAACAATTTATTTCTTTCTTGTAATAATGAAAATAGTTGTGGTAAGCATAAAGATAGATATGGATTGACAAAAGATGAGTTTAATACAATTTATTCTCCTTTATATATAAATTTAGATGAGTTTGAATATTCATATACAGGAGAAATTTTAGGAAAAACTCCAAAGGCTAAAAAGACTATAGAGGTATTTAATTTAAATGAAAGAAGTTTAGTAGAAAAAAGAAAGAAAATTATAAAATCAATAGAATTTTGTAGGGAATATCTGAATTTAGATTTATTTGAAATTTTTCAGGAATTTAAAACTTTTCTAATATTTTTAAAAAACTCTAACTTTTTTGAAACACAAAACTAATTAGTGAGGTTTAAATCTATGGAGTATAGAAATTTAGGGAAATCAGGATTAAAGGTATCAGTTATATCTGTGGGGGCTATGACTTTTACAGAGAAAGGTTGGCGTTCCTCTGGAAGTATGAGTTTTTCTGAAATTCAGAAAGTGGTTGATTATGCGATAGATAGAGGAGTGAACTTTTTTGATACTGCAGATATATATGCATTTGGAGAAAGTGAAACTTTACTGGCAAAAGCTTTAGGAAAAAGAATTAACAATGTTATTATTGCAACGAAAGTTAGGGGAGTAATGGACGAGAATGACCCTAACTGTAGAGGATTATCTAGACATCATATATTTAACTCTGTTGATAAATCTCTAAAAAGATTAAACAGGGATTATATAGATTTGTATCAGGTTCATTGGTGGGATAATCAAACACCTATAGAAGAAACTTTAGAGGCTTTAAATGATTTAGTTAGAATAGGTAAAGTTAGATATATAGGAATATCTGATTTTTCTGCTTGGCAGATTACAAAATCAGTCATGATACAAGAGTGTAAAAATTGGTCTCGTTTTGTTTCCGCACAGATGTATTACTCTCTCTTAGGACGGGATATTGAAAATGAGGTTGTTCCTGCCTGTGAAGATTTAGGTTTAGGTATTTTACCTTGGAGCCCTTTAGCAGGTGGATTTTTAACAGGTAAGTATAAGAGAAAAGAAGACTTTCCAGAGGATAGTAGATATAAAAGAATGGAAAGACATTTCTTAAGGTTTGATTTTGATTTTGCCTTTAAAGTGGTTGAAGAGCTTGAAAAGATAGCCAAGAAGTATAACACTACACCTTCACAGGTAGCTTTAAATTGGTTGAGAGCTAAAAAATTTGTAAGTTCAATAATAATAGGAGTTAGAAATATTAAACAGTTAGAGGACAATTTAAATTCTGTTAACTGGACTTTAGAGAAGGAAGATGTTGAGTATTTAGACAAACTAACTGCACCTGAAAGACCATATCCACAGTGGTTTTTAGATATGTTCGCTGATTTATAATTTTCATTTGCTTTAGATTTTTAATCTAATTTAAAATTAGACAGGTAATAAAACTTAGTAATGGAGAGTTTTTAATATGGAGAAGTATATAGATATTGAAGAAATAAAAAAGGTTTTACCCCATAGATACCCATTTTTAATGATAGATAGAATATTAGAGCTAGACCTAGAAAATCTTAAAGTAAAGGCTATTAAAAATGTAAGTGTTAATGAGTATTTCTTTCAGGGACATTTTCCAAACTTCCCTGTTATGCCCGGTGTGTTAATTATTGAAGGTATGGCACAAGCTGGAGCTTTTATGATGATGAGAAAGGCCAATGTAGGGCAGGAAGGCAACTACACCGTGTTATTTGCAGGAATTGAGAATGCAAAGTTTAGAAAACCTGTTTTTCCGGGAGACCAAATCGTTTACGAGATAGAGGGAATAAATATTAAAAAGGCTATGGGAAAAATAAAGGGAGTTGCTAAAGTTAACGGTCAGGTTGTTTGTGAAGCTATTCTACTGGCGGCAGTAAGAAAAAGCTAACAGATTTTAGAGCTTATGATAAGTTTAAGTATTAATTTTAAATGGAAAGAAAAAGTTTAAAGTTTATACTATCACTTTACAAAGAGCATACCTTTTTATTTTTTCTTGCTTTAATTGGGTCTGTTTTAGAGGCAGGAGCTTTATCAGGTTTTGTTTATATTTTAAAAAATGTTATAGACGACATATTTGTAGAGAAAAATTACAATAAACTGCTTTTTATAATAACAGTTTTAATAGTACTAGCCTTTTTTAAACAGGTAGGATTTTTCCTTAAAAACTATCTTTATCCTGTGATAATTCTAAAGATAATAAAAAAATTAAGAGAAAAAATTTACAGAAATATTTTAAACGCAGAGATAGGTTATATAAATCAATTATCTGTTGGAGAGATAGTAAGTAGAGCCACTAACGATATAGAAAGATTTTCGGTTATTCTCTCTTCTTTAGGGACAAATGTTATAACTGAAAGCTTAACTATAATTGGAATAATAGGTCTGTTAATATATACAGATTGGAAACTTTTTTTAATTTTCGTTGTTGTTATTCCATTTTTAGCATTAGTTTTAAATTATTTTGGAGAAAAAAGGAAGAAATACGGAAAATTAGTTCAAGAAAGTTTAGGAGATTTTACATCCCATCTAAACCAAGTTTTAACAGGCTTAGAAACTGTAAAGCTGTTTAAAAAGGATATTTTTATAAGATTTTTCAACAGATTAAATGAAAAGCTATTCAAAAGGGAAGTAAAAAGTCGTTTTTACGAAACTGTGTATCTAAGTTCAGTTGAGATAATAGCTTATATAGGTGTTGTTGGAATAATTAGTTATGGCGGTTATAGAGTTATAAAGGGAGATTTAACTACAGGTCAGTTCTTTTCCTTTTTAGGTGGTATTCTAGTCTTAGTAAACTCAATGCAAATATTACAAAGAGGATTGGTAAACCTTAAAAGTATAACTCCTATAATCGAAAGAATTCAGTTATTGCTAAATCTACCTAAAGAAAAAGGTGGAGATAAAGTTTTTAATGGTTTAAATAGAGAAATTGTTTATAAAAATGTAAATTTAAAAATTGGTGAAAGGAATATTTTAAAAGATATTAATCTAAATATAAAAAAAGGAGAAAAGCTGGCTATTATAGGTTTATCTGGGGCAGGTAAAAGTAGTTTAGTTAAGCTTTTACCACGATTAATAAAAGATTACGAAGGTAATATTTATTTAGATGATACAGAGTTAAAGGAGTTTGATATAAACTCTTTAAGGGAAAAATTTGGAATGTTATCACAGGATATATTTATATTTAACGATACAGTTAGGAATAATCTTTTAATAGCTAAACCTGATGCTACAGATGATGAGATAATCAGCGCCTTAAAAAAGGCAAAAGCTGATTTTATATTAAGATTACCTGATGGATTGGATACTTTACTTGGAGAGAGAGGTTCAAACCTTTCAGGTGGAGAGAGACAGAGACTTGCTATGGCTAGATTATTCTTAAAAAATCCAGACATTCTGATAATAGATGAAGGAACATCAGCTTTAGATGTGGAAACGGAGGATAAAGTAGTTAATGAAATTGTTAACAGTTTTAAAGACAAAACAGTATTAATGATTACCCATAGATTAGCTATAGTCGATGTTATGGATAGGGTAATAATTATGGAAAATGGTAAGATTACAGAAGATTATAAAATAGAAGATTTTAAAAGAAAAAATAAAAATTTTACCAGTTTAAAGATATTTACCCATAATAAAGATTAACAAACAGGTTTTAATACTATTTTGCTATAATTTTTAAGATTTAAAAGAATGGAAGGAGCTTTCTTATGGGAAAAATTAAAGTTTTTTCTGTAATATTTACTCTAATCGCTTTAATACTGTTCAGTTATTCCTGTAATTCTTCTGGAAGTGATAAATTTAAAGTGAACCCTGAACCAAAAATTCAAGAGGCGTTAAAAGGTGGTAAATACCTAATGATAATAGTTGAAAGTGCAGACTGTAGATACTGTGAAAAATTAAATAAAGAAGTATTAAACGACCAAACCATAAAAGAAAAACTTATTAAAAATAATGTTGTTGTTGCCATTGTTAATGCTTATGGAAATAGAAAGATAACAGACCCTCAAACAAAAAAAGAGATGGAAGAGGAAGCTTTTGCACTAGCTTACAGAGTTCAAGGTTTCCCAACAATAATAGTTTTTGACCCGACCAAAAATTTTGAGATGTTAACCTACATTAACGGATACATTCCAAAGAGTGATTTTGCAAATCTTTTAGATTATATAGGAACAGGTTGTTATAAAAAAACAGATTATGAAAACTTTATAAGAAATAATAAAAAATGTTAAAGGATGGAGAGATGAGAATAGTTAGTGGAATGAGACCTACAGGTAAATTGCATTTAGGTCATTATTTCGGAGTTTTAAAAAATTGGATAGATTTACAGGAGAATAACAGATGTTTCTTTTTTATAGCCGATTGGCACGCATTAACGAATAAATATAAAGAAACGGAAAGTTTAAAAGAAAATATAAAAGAAATGATTATCGATTGGCTTTCGGTTGGCTTAGACCCTGAAAAGAATGTTTTATTTATACAATCCCAAGTTAAACAACATTCTGAGTTAGCTTTACTGTTCAGTATGATAACCCCTAAAAGCTGGTTAGAGTTAAATCCGTCCTACAAAGATTTAAAATTTAATCTTTACTACCAATATTTGAGGGACTTTTTTTTAGGTAAAAATGTTAAGGTTTTACAAACACCACCAATAAAAAAGGTTGATGAAGCTTTAGAGGAAGCCACAGGGAAACAAAAAAATAAGATATACGATGAATATCTAAGGGAGTTATTCTTTAGAGCCTTTTATAATAAAAGGGGAATTGATTTTAAAGGATTAAAAGAGAATTTAATGAAACTAGGTTTAAGTAAAAAAATTGTTGAAGAAGCAATAAAAAATCTTGAAACAGGTGATATAGGTAAAGATATAGATACATTAGGTTTTCTATCTTATCCTGTTCTACAGGCAGCAGACATTCTAATATACAAAGCTGATGCTGTTCCAATAGGGGAAGATCAATTACCACATCTTGAATTAACTAGAGAGATAGCAAGGAGATTTAATAACCTATACGGAAAAACTTTTCCAGAACCTAAACACATTCTAACTGAAGAGGCTAAACTGTTAGGGATAGATGGTAGAAAAATGTCTAAATCCTACAATAACGCAATATATCTGTCTGATAACTCTAAGGAAGTAGAACAAAAAGTTTTAATGATGAAAACAGACCCTAACAGAATAAAAAGGACAGACAAAGGAAATCCCGATGTTTGTATAGTTTTTAGCTATCACAAACTATTTACAGATAAAAACACAGTGGAAAATATAAATGTTGAGTGTAGAAAGGCTGGTATAGGTTGTGTAGAATGTAAAAAGTTACTTGCAGATAGTATAAATAAATTTTTAGAACCTATTAGGGAGAAAAGAGAAGAAGTAAAAAAAGATATTGAAAAATATATAAATGTTTTCAAAGAAGGATGTAAAACTGCATCTATAGAAGCTGAAAAAACGATGGAAGAAGTCAGAGATAATATGAAGTTATGGAAGTTTTAATATTAAAAATAATATTAATATAGTAGCTAAGAGATTTTATAAATTATCACCTGTTTTATCCTTTCATAATATTTTCATTTTTTAATCTTATAATAGGAATTATAAAAAACTTAAAAGGAATAAGTTTATTGATATTCAGGAGTTGGGCTGAGATAGATAAGAAACAGTTAAAAAAAAATTTAGAAAATGTTTATTATTTTGCAAAGAAAGATATATTTGCTGTAATAAAAGCTGATGCTTATGGACATTGTGCTAAATTTTTAGCAAAAATATTACAAAAATATAAATACATAAAAAAATTCTGTGTGGCTACTGCTTTAGAGGGAAAAGAACTAAGAGAAGCCGAAATAAAAAAAGATATATTAGTTTTAGGAGGAATTTTAAAGGAAGAGGTAGAGCTATTCAAAGATTACAATCTAACTCCTGTAATATCTGATTTTTCACAGCTTGAAAACACGAAAGGATTAAAAAAGATACATCTTAATTTTGACACAGGAATGCATAGATTAGGTTTTTATAAATCTGACATTAAAGATATTGTTAGTTTTTTAAAGGAAAACAATATATCAGTTGAAGGTGTAATGTCCCATTTCCCATCTGCAGATATTGACGAAGAATTTACAAAAAATCAGATAAAGGAATTAAAAAAGATTTTAGCAATTTTAAAAATCTTTCATATAAATCCTAAATTTACACATTTACAAAACTCTGCAGGTTTAGTTTATCCCTGTGATTTTTGTAATGCTGTTAGGGTAGGACTGGCTATATACGGTGAAAAACCTTTTAAAAACTATCCTATAAACGTTGAAAATATAATGTCTGTAAAAGCTAAGGTAATATCAATAAAAAAATTGAAAAAGGGTGATAAAGTATCCTACTCAGGAACATTCATTGCACCTAGGAGTATGTATATTGCTACCGTTTCCTTTGGCTATGCAGACGGTTTGCCTAGAAACCTATCAAACAAGGGATACGTAATAATAAAAGGTTATAAAGCTAAAATTGTGGGAAATATAACTATGGATATGATTATGGTTGATGTGGATAGTTTTAAAGACAAAATAAAGGAAGGAGAGGAAGTTATTATTATAGGAAAGGATAAAGATTTAAGTATAACTTTTTCAGATATTGCCGAAATGTCAGGGACTATTCCTTACGAGATAATGTGTGGAATATCAAAGAGAGTTAAAAGATTTTTCAAATAATTATCTTGCCTTTATAGTTTTGGTTAATTTATGATTAAATCGTTAAAATTAAAACAGATTGGAGGTTAAAAATGGCAAATATACTGGAAAGTAAGGAAGATTTATACAATCTAGTTTCTTTTGTTGCAGACTTAAAAGATAACAAAGTTTTATCTATTACAGATGAGAAAAAGTTAAAGGAGACGGTTATTGATGATTTAATTTATACTGCAGTTTTTTCCAAAAATGAAGAGGTAAAAGATGAGGCAAAAAGACTAATTAGAGAGCTTGCAAATGAGTTTGGAGCTATACCTTCATCTATACATGATTTTTATATGGCTATGGGAAGAGGAGAAGTTGATAACATAACAACACCTGCAATCAATATAAGGGGAATGACTTATGATGTTGCAAGACAGATTTTTAAAGTTGCAATAAAAAATAATGTAGGTGCTTTTATATTTGAAATAGCTAAATCTGAAATAGGATACACCTATCAGAGACCATCCGAGTATGCATCTGCTGTTCTGTCTGCTGCTATAAAAGAAGGATTTAAAGGAAATGTTTTTATACAGGGAGACCATTTCCAATTTAATGCCAAAAAATATGCAGAAAATCCAGAGAAAGAATTAGAAAGTATAAAAGAATTAACGGAAGAAGCTGTAAAAGCTGGATTTTACAATATTGATATAGACCCTTCAACATTAGTTGATTATTCAAAACCTACATTAAAAGAGCAACAGTATCATAACTACATAAACACCGCTAAAATGACAGAGTTTATAAGAAGCATAGAGCCTGAAGGTATAACTGTATCAATTGGAGCAGAAATAGGACATATAGGTGGTAAAAACTCAACCGTAGAGGAGTTTGAAGCTTTTATGGAAGGGTACTTAACTGAAATACCCGAAGGAATGAGCGGTATATCCAAAATATCTGTTCAAACAGGAACAGAACATGGAGGAATACCTTTACCTGATGGTAGGGTAGCTGAAGTTAAGTTAGATTTTAACGTTTTAAACGATATAGGTAAAGTTGCAAGACAGAAGTATGGACTTGGAGGAACAGTACAGCATGGAGCTTCAACTTTACCTGACGAATTATTTGATAAATTTCCACAAAATAACTGTTGTGAGATACACTTAGCTACAGGTTTCCAAAACATTATGTATGATTTAATTCCTGAAGATTTTAAAAATGAGATTTATAACTGGATAAAGGAAAATCTAAAAAATGAGTGGAAAGAGGGACAAACAGAGGCACAATTTATTTATAAAACTAGAAAGAAAGGTTTTGGACCATTTAAATATGAATGGTGGACTTTAGATAAAGAATACAAAGACAAGATAATGGAAGCATTATTCAACAAATTTGAATTTTTATTCCAAAAATTAAACGTCTTCAATACAAAAGATTTAGTCAATAAATATGTAAAACCTGTAAAAATACCTTATGGAAAATTAAAAGGTTAAATATATGCCTTTTTTCTCTTTTTTTTCTTTTTTTTACTCATTAAATTAATTTCTGATTTAATTAAAACCCTTTAATCTAGCCAATTAGAAAAATTAACTAAATTTATTTTCAGAATTTACATTAAACAATAAGCTTTCAACATTTCAAATAACTTTTAAGTCTTTCTACTCCTTCTTTTAAATGATTAATATCTCTTGTGTAGGCAAATCTGATATATTTCTGCGTATTATTCTCTCCAAAATCAACACCGGGAGTTATGGCAACATGTATATTTTTTAAAATATCTTTAACAAACTGATATGAATTATCAGAATATCTTTCTATATTTGCCCATATATAAAACGCACCTTTAGGAATTACATCTATATCGAATATTTTAGATAACTCTTTATATAAAAAATCTCTCCTTTCTTTATAAATATTTCTAATCTTATTAAGATATTCATAATCAAAAGCACCTAAAGCTCCATACTGGCTTAATATAGGAGGGGCTATAAAAACATTTTGTAAAACTATTTCAGCTTTTCTAATTAAATCTTCAGGTAGAATTATCCATCCTAATCTGAAACCGGGCATACTAAAGTATTTGGAAAAACCGTTTATAACTATACTTTTATCCGAAAACTGCAAAGCTGTATACTCCTTGCCATCATAAACTAAACCGTGGTATATCTCGTCTGATATGAAATAGATATTATTTTCATCACAATACTCTATTAACTCCTTTAAAACTTTTTTTTCGTAAACATTTCCTATAGGATTTGAAGGAGATGTAATTTGTAAAGCCTTTATATCTTTGTACTCCTTCAACTTGTCGACTGTTAATTGGTAGTTAGTTGTCTTATCAATAGGTATAAAAACAGGATTTATGTCTAAAAGATAACTAAAGTTCTTATAGCATGGATACGATGGGTCAGTTAACGCCAAACGTTCACCTTGATTTAATAAAATCATATAAGCTACTAAAAATGCCCCTGATGTCCCAACAGTTATCGCTATCCGTGAAGGGGACACATCTACTTTATATTTATCATAATAAAACTTTGATATTTTTTCTCTTAATTCTGTTAATCCTAACGCTTCACTGTAACAATTAATTTTTTCTTTAACTGCCCTTTCAGTATATTCCCATACTTTTGGTGGAGGTTCTGTATCAGGTTCCCCTATCTCAAAATGGATAGTATCATCATATTTTTGGGCTTCCTTAAGTACATCCATAACTATAAAAGATTTTACCTTTCTTAATCTATCCATATTAAAAACCTTCCGTATAGCTACAGTGCTATTGAGTAAAATTATAAATGATTAACTAAAATTCCAAAATTTAATTGAATATACAGATATTGAAACAGAATAGAGTGATAAAATAAGAATTAATAAAATTTTAAAAATGAGGTTAGGATATAAATGTTCAAGTCAATGTTTAAACGTCTTAAAGAAGGTCTGAAAAAAACTAAAACTCAACTGTCAGATAGTTTTTCAAAAATATCATTTGGAAGAAAAATAGATGAAAGCTTATTTGAAGACATAGAAATGGTTTTACTACAGGCTGATGTTGGAGTTAATGCAACAGAGGAAATAATAGATTTCTTAAGAAAAGAAAGTAAAAAAAGAAAAATTAAGGATGGAGAAGGCTTAAAAGAGTTATTAAAGGAAAAATTATACGATATACTTAAAGAATGTGAAGGAAATTTAAATCTAGGAAAAGAAAAACCTGCAGTAATCCTATTTTTAGGAGTTAACGGAAGTGGAAAAACTACCACTGTAGGTAAGTTAGCATCACAGCTAAAAGAAGACGGTAAATCTGTTGTTTTAGCAGCTGCAGATACCTTCAGAGCTGCAGCAATTGACCAACTGGAAGAATGGGCAAGAAGGTCAGGAAGTAGAATAGTTAAACATTCAGAAGGTGCAGACCCTTCGGCTGTTGTATTTGACGCGGTAAAATCTGCACAAGCTAGGGGGGAAGATGTAGTTTTAATAGATACAGCAGGTAGATTACATACGAAGGAACATTTAATTAAAGAATTACAGAAAATAAAAAGGACTATAAAAAAACTTGCACCTAACCAACCTGTAGAAACTATACTCGTATTAGATGGAACTATTGGACAGAACTCTATAAATCAGGCTAAAACTTTTAAAGAGGCGACAGATATAACAGGAATAGTTATAACAAAACTTGATGGAACAGCTAAAGGAGGAGCGATAATTCCTATATGTAAAGAGTTAAAAATACCTGTTAAATTTATAGGAGTGGGGGAAGGTATTGAGGATTTACAACCTTTTGATGCTAAAGCATTTGTAGAAGCAATATTCAGTTAAAAATGTTAGTTTAATTATGATAAATCGTATAATAATTTCCCAACTGTAATTAATAATTTTAATTTTTAAATAATACTTTAAGAGGTTTATTAAAATGCCTAAAAAAAGAGGAGCAGATATAGTAATAGATGTTTTACTTGAAGAGGGAGTGGACACCGTTTTCGGTCTTCCCGGTGGAGCAATAATGGAAGTTTATGATGCCCTTTTTAACGCACCTTTAAGAAATATCCTTGCTAGACACGAACAGGCGGCATCACATATGGCAGATGGTTATGCAAGAGCTACAGGAAAGGTTGGGGTTGTTTTGGCAACTTCAGGACCGGGAGCTACAAATTTAGTAACAGGTATAGCTACCGCATATATGGACTCTGTGCCTATGGTGGCTATTACAGGACAAGTCCCCACGAGCTATATAGGGACAGACGCTTTCCAAGAGGCAGATGTTGTCGGAATAACCAGACCTATAACTAAACATAATTTTTTAGTCACAGATATAAAGGATTTAGCTTTAATACTTAGACAAGCCTTTTATATAGCTAGAACAGGAAGACCGGGACCTGTGTTAGTTGATATACCAAAGGATATAACCCAGCAAGTTTACGATTATAAAATGCCTACAGAAAGGGATGTTGAAGCATCTTTACCGGGATATAAACCACATTACGAAGGAAATCCTTCCCAGATAAAAAAGGCGGCAGAATTAATTAGGAAGGCTAAAAGACCTGTTTTATACGTAGGTGGTGGAGCCGTTATATCAGGTGCAGATAAAGAGATAAGAGAGTTAGTTGAGTTAACACGAATTCCTATAACAACTACGAATATGGCAAAGGGAATTTTTGACGAAAGCCATCCTTTAGCTTTACATATGTTAGGAATGCACGGCACTTACTACGCAAATATGGCTGTTTACCATTCAGACCTTTTAATTGCTGTTGGTTCAAGATTTGACGACAGAGTTACCGGAAAAATACAGGAGTTTGCACCTGAGGCAAAAATTATACATATAGATATAGACCCTGCATCTATAAGTAAAAATATTACTGTAGATGTTCCTATAGTTGGTGATGTTAAATTAGTTTTACAAAAGTTAATAAAAGAGTTAAAGAAAAAGCCTATAGAGTGGGTTAAGTTAAGGGAACAATGGATAAAACAGATTGAAAAATGGAAGGAAAAACATCCTTTAACTTACAACAAATCTGACAAGATAATCAAACCACAATATGTTATAGAAGAGATACACAGAGTAACTAATGGGGATGCAATTATAACTGCAGGTGTGGGACAACATCAGATGTGGGCGGCAATGTTCTATAAATACAAATTCCCAAGACAGTTTTTAAACTCAGGTGGATTAGGTACTATGGGATACGGTTTTCCTGCGGCAGTTGGAGCTAAGTTAGGAAGACCTGATAAAACAGTAATAGCTATAGAGGGAGATGGTTCATTTATAATGAACGTTCAAGACCTGATAACAGCAGTTCAGTACAGAATACCTGTAATAATAGCATTGATAAATAACTCATTCTTAGGAATGGTTAGACAGTGGCAACAGTTATTCTATGACAGTAGATACTCTTCTGTTTGTTTAGCAACCCAGCCAGACTTCGTTAAGTTGGCAGAAAGTTTCGGAGCTGTAGGTTTGAGAGCAACAAAACCTTCAGAAGTTCCACAGGTCTTACAGGAAGCTTTAAAAGTCAAAGACAAACCTGTCCTAATTGATTTTGTTGTTGATAAAGAAGAAAATGTTTTACCTATGGTGCCTGCAGGTAAAAGTTATAGGGAAATGATTTTAAGCCCTAAACAAAAGGGAGAAGCTGAAACAATGTATTTAGTAGGTTAAAAAAATTTAGGAGTTATTAGAGAATGGCAGAGGAAATAAAAGTTTTAAAGGTAAGGGAAGAGAAAAAAACAGAGGTTAGAAAACATATAATTATAGTTAGAGCTCAACATAACTTTGGTGTTTTAACAAGAATAACCAGTCTGTTTGCAGGTAGAGGATATAACATTGAAAGTCTCTCTGTAGGAAAAACAAATGAGCCAAATGTTGCAAGGATAACCATAGTCGTTAACGGTGATGAAAGGATTATAGAGCAGATAATAAAGCAGTTAAGAAAGCTAATAGAAACTTTAAAAGTTAAGGATATAACCAATAAACCACATATAGAGAGAGAGTTGGCATTAATAAAAGTCCACGCAGGAACAGACAGTGAGAGAAACGAAATAATGAGACTTGTAGATATATTTAGAGCCAGAATAGTTGATGTTTACACTGATACATACACTATAGAGATAACAGGGAACACAGAGAAGATAGGAGCTTTTATAGATTTAATAAGACCATTTGGTATTAAAGATATAGCTAGAACAGGTATAGTTGCCATAACTAGAGAAAGTGCAACAAGAAAACTTAACTATAAGGAAGGTCAGTTTGATTAAGGTATGAGAAATATCTTTTTTATCTTTCTTTTATTTATATCTTTTAACAAACTTTATGCAGAAGATTTTTATTTAAAAGAAATAAGATTAATTAATATAAATCAGTATTGTGAAAATTCTGATTGTGAAGAAAAAAATTTAGTAAAAGATTTTTTCCTAAACACTTTTTCCAATATTACTAATGAAGAGATAGATAATTATATATTTGTAAATATAGCTATGCTTTCCAATACATTTAGTAGTTGTATAAACATATATAAAAAGGACAAACTTGAAAGTATAAAATGTATAACTTCAAAATCGTTAAATGATTTACCAAGAGATTTAATGGAAGTATCTAAAGATTTCCTTAAGCCTAAAAAAAGGATAGAAGATATAGCTTTAGTTTTGGAAGGAGATATAAAAAAAGATTTTAATAATATTTATTTGTTAAGCAATAAATCTGTAGTTATTCTCTTTGACAAACCTTTAGACAATTCAAAGCCGAACAAAAAATTTTACTGTATAAAAGTTAGTAAAAATAAATATAATATTCTTTATTTAGACAAAGAAGAAAGCTTAAAGATTTTTAAAATAATATTTGATGGAAAAAGGATAGACAAAGTGTATTTGGAGAGGAACAAATGATAGCTGTAATACAGAGAGTTAATAAATCTTATGTTGAAGTTGATAATAAGGTAGTAGGAAAGATTGATAAAGGAATAAATATATTACTTGGAGTTGTAAAGGGAGATACAGAGGAAGATGTAAAAAAGTTGATAAATAAAATTCCCTTTTTAAGAATTTTTGAAGATGAAAATGGAAAAATGAATTTATCCTTAATTGATATAGAGGGAAAGGCTTTAGTTATATCCCAATTTACACTTGCAGGAAATGTTAAAAAAGGTAGGAGACCTTCCTTTGAAAATGCAGAAGAACCAAAAAAAGCTAAAGAGTTATACCTGAAGTTTGTAGAAGAGTTAAAAAAGTATGTCCCAGTTGAAACGGGTATTTTTGGAGCAGATATGAAAGTTTTTATAGAAAACGATGGACCAGTTACATTTATAATTAATTCAAAGGATTTATAAAAATAATAACAATTTTGTTAAATTAAATTTCAACTTTGTTAACATATTTACAATTTTGGAGAAAAAATTTAACCAATGTTTATTATTTTTTAATCATAAATAGAACATATTTAATATAATTTTAAAAAATTTTAATAAGAATTAGCTTACCTTCAAATAAATGGTCAATTTTGTTAAAATAAACAAAAAGTTATAATATAATAGGATTTGAGAAGAGGGGGATTTTATGAAAAAAATAGAAGCAATAATAAAACCCTTTAAGCTAGATGAAGTAAAAGATGCATTAGCCAGTATTGGAATATACGGAATGACAGTTTGGGAAGCTAAAGGATTTGGAAGACAGAAGGGACATACAGAGCTTTACAGAGGAGCGGAATACGTTATAGATTTCCTACCAAAAGTAAAAATAGAAGTTGTAGTTGATGACAGTATGGTGGAAAAGACAGTCGATGCAATAATAAACGCTGCTAGGACAGGAAGAATAGGAGATGGGAAAATATTCATAATTCCAGTTGAAGATGCAATAAGAATAAGAACAGGAGAGAGAGGTTCTGAAGCTTTATAAGAGAACAATTTTGTTAATTTTTAATAAATAAAAGGAGGTTAGCTAATGGCTATGATACAGTGTCAAACACCTGATGATGTTATGAGGGTTATTTCTGAAAAAGGTATAGCCTTTGTAGATTTAAAATTCTCCGACCCATTTGGACAGTGGCAACACTTAACAGTCCCTGCTCATGAATTCTCAAAGGAAACTTTTGAAGAAGGAGTTCCTTTTGACGGTTCATCAATAAGAGGATGGAAGGGAATTAACGAGTCTGATATGTTATTGATACCTGACCCAAAATCTGCATTTATAGACCCATTCATAGAAGAACCTACAATATCTTTAGTTTGTGATGTTGTTGACCCTATAACTAAAGAGCCTTACAACAGAGACCCTAGACAAATAGCTAAAAAGGCTATTGAGTTTTTAAAATCAACAGGAATTGGAGATATAGCTTACTTTGGACCAGAAGCAGAATTCTTCATATTTGATGATATTAAATTTATGAATGGCCCAAACATATCTTACTACGAGATAGACAGTATAGAAGGTTGGTGGAACACAGGCAGAGAAGAAATGCCTAATCTAGGTTATAAAACACCTTATAAAAGAGGTTATTTCCCAGTGCCACCTTTAGATAAGATGGCAGCTATCAGAATGGAAATGGTAAAAACTCTTGAAGAAGTTGGAATAACAGTAGAAAGGGAACACCACGAAGTTGGAACAGCTGGACAGGGAGAGATAAACTTTAGATTTTCAGATTTAATAACAACTGGTGATAACGTATTAAAATATAAATATGTCTTAAAAAATGTTGGATACAGACACGGTAAATTCGTAACTTTCTTACCTAAGCCAATTGCAGGTGATAACGGTTCAGGAATGCATACACACTTCTCAATATGGAAAGATGGAGAAAACCAATTTGCAGGAGACCAATACGCAGGATTATCAGAAATAGCTTTATATGCTATAGGAGGTATTATTAAGCACGGAAAAGCTATAGCGGCATTTACAAATCCAACTACTAACTCTTACCACAGATTGGTACCCGGTTTTGAAGCACCAGTTAAATTAGCTTACTCTGCAAGAAACAGGTCGGCAGCTATAAGAATACCTATGGGTTCACAATCTCCAAAGGCTAAAAGAATAGAATGTAGATTTCCAGATGCATCATCTAACCCATATTTAGCGTTTGTAGCGTTATTAATGGCGGCTATAGACGGTATAGAAAACAAAATACATCCGGGTGAACCACTAGATAAAGATATTTACGCATTACCACCTGAAGAGTTGGCAAACGTTCCATCTATGCCAGCATCTTTACAGGAAGCTATAGACGCATTGAAAGAAGATATGGACTTCCTATTAAAAGGTGGAGTAATGGACGAAGACTTTATTAATATGTGGATTGAAACTAAGCAGGAAGAAGTTGACGCAATAAGATTAGTTCCACATCCAAAAGAGTTTGAGTTATACTACGACATTTAAGTATATTCTACCTGCCCCACAGCTTGGGGCAGTTTTATTTTTTCCCTAAAAGATTTTTTCTATACTCCTGTAAATAGTTATGAGCTAATCTAACAGGTTCAGGTAATCTGTATTTAGTAATTGAGAGTAATGTTATATTTAATGCAGTTTTTATTGATATATTATTACCGGGGGATATAAATATAGGCTTAGAATTCACCCTACTTCTTACAACATAACCCCTTAATTCATTATCTATGTAAACAGGATTGTAGGCAAATCTTTTATTTGGAGGTTCTTTAAAATCTCCTAGAAGTTTTGATTTACCACAACCTACCGATATACTGTTTGTAATAACTCCAAAATGTGATGCTATACCCATTTTTCTGGGATGAATAATACCCATACCATCAATTATAAAAATATCAGGTTTAGATTTTAACTTTCTATACGCTTCCAATATTACAGGTAGTTCTCTATAAGCTAAAAATGTAGGTATATATGGAAAGTCTATAACCTTTTCAGCAAACACTTTTTCTATAACCTTAAACTTGTTCTTTATATCAACCACAACTATTGATGATATGGCAGTTGTAGGATTACTCCATATATCTAAAAAAGTGGTGTCAACACCTGCTATATAACGATACTCATTGATAGATTTAATATCTTTAAGATTTAACTTTTTAGCTAACTCTATCTGCTCCTTTTTTAATTTCTCAATAAATTCCTTTGGGACGTTATATCTGTTAAACAAGTTAATACCTTGTGTTGCCAGTAAGTTTTTATAATATTATTTTAAAACCTTGGGTAAAAATTGCATACAAAAACTCAAATGTTTATATTTTAAGTAATGGATAATTGAATTTTTAGGGAATAAGCCAATGAAAACTATAATATTAAAAACGGAAGAAGAATTTTTTGAATATTTAAATAGTCTAAGTAAAAAGTTAGGTAAATCAAAGTCTCAAATAATTAAAGAAGCAGTTTTTGAGTATGGAGAAAAAATAAAGAGAGAAAAAATCCATAAAAAAATGGAAAAACTCGCAAAAAATTTAAGTAATGATAAAGGCTATCTAAAAGAAATTAAAGAATACGAGTGAAAATTAAATCGTAAATTACACCAGCTAAAACAGAGCCTATAAGCCATAAAAGACTGTAGTAATAGACTAATTTTTTAGGAAAAAATTTAAGTGTTGCACTAATTGTAGGTATACAGATGCCAGATGCTGCGAACATAAAAGTTAAAACCTGACCCTCTGTTAAACCTAAATCTAGTAAAGATTTACCGATAGGTATTTCTTCTCCTGCTGACATATAAAGTGGAATAGATATAATAGCTATTAACACATATGAGAGATGCCAATTAGCTACTTCTGTAATAAAACTAGGAGGAATTAAAACAGATATAACAGAGGCAATTAGTAAACCTATTAACACATACTTACCAGTATCTATAAATATACTTTTAAAGTTTTCTTTAAACTTTTCAAAAGTTGTTTTATTTGTTGGTTGACCACCTGATACAAAACCTAACATTACAGGTTTTTTTACTATGTAATCTGC
>QNZF01000028.1 GCA_003978485.1 Persephonella sp. | reverse complement strand
TTAAATGAAAATTTTAATATAGCTTGTAGAAATGCTTATCTAAATATAAATTTTTCCAATTAAAAAAATCTTCAATTAATACAATGTAGTGCTAATTAGGAAGTTTGGTTTACTGAATTTATTTACAATAGGCTAAAATAAAAACTGTGTTAATTTAAATTTTTTAATTTTCAACCTGATAAAAGAAACAGATTAATGAGATTTATTATTTAATTTTTAATTTTAATAAACTATTCTATTTTTAAAAAATTTGGAGGAATTAGAAATGGAACAGAATGTAAAACCTGAAATTTTAGATAAGATGAGAAATTTCGCTAATAACTTTGCAAAAAAAACAGGGACTGTCGTTAACCCTAATGAAGAGGCTAGAGAAGCAGTTATATTAGGCTTAGCTAAACATGTTCAGGAATTAGGTAAACCACTTTGCCCTTGTAATTTCTATCCAAATAAAGAGGAAGAGGTTAAAAGAAGAAGATGGATTTGTGCCTGTGATGAAATGCAAATATTTAAATACTGCCACTGTTTACTTTTTACAACGGAAGAAGGCTTACCTATTACGGAATATTTACCTGAATGGCATGAAGGTAGACAGATTTACGGTTTAGTAAAAGACCCAACTCCAGATAAGGGTAGAGCGTTAGCAAAATTTGACAAAATAGTTAATTATTTAAAAGAATATGTTGAAGAGCATAATTTAAATATTCCTGAAGAAGAAATTATAAAATGGGCTGAAAAAGTAGCAAGGAAAAAATAAAGGATAACAAAATGAAGTTTTTTTACGGAATATTTTTTATAATTCTAGGAATTGCCGGGATTATACTTCCTATCCTTCCCGGTATTCCTTTCTTAATTATTGGTGGATTTTTATTAGGAATAATCCCTAAATCTTTAGTAATACAAGCTTTAAAAAAATTAAAAATTGAAAAGAAAGACAATAAATTAAATAAACTGATAAATTATATCTTGATAAGATACGTTTACAGCAAAGAATTTGTATTAAAAAAGTAAGAAAAAAGAATTATTTTAATTTTTTATTAATGTAGTTTAAAACATCCTTTGTTATATTTATTTTATCTCCTATAAACAAAACACCATTTTGAAAATTACCAGTTAAAATTAGGTCAAATTTATTCTTTTCAGCATACTCTTTTATTACACCACCTATTTTCTTCAATAAAGTTTGTTCAGCTTTCATTTTTTCCTTTTGAAATTTCATAAATATTTCCTGTCTTTTCTGTAAAAGATTTCTGTACTCAGTAAATTTTTGCTGTTTAACTTCTTTACTTAGAAGAGATGAGTTTAACTCATTATTTAATTTCTTTAACTTAACTTCAATACTTCTAATCTGTTGTTCTGCCTTTTTCAGTTTAGGTTTCAATTGGGATGTGTACTTCTGACCAATCTTAGACTTATTTAGTATATAGTTAAGGTCAACATAACCAATTTTTTGAGCAAATGAGTAAGAATAACTTAAAACTAAAAATCCAATTAGTAAAAAGGAAAGTAAAGTTTTCTTCATTAGAATAACCCCTTAAAGTAAATTCAACTATCTAAAGAATATAAAACAAATTATGTAAACTGGCAAATTTTAATTTTCACAAATAAGTGTGTTCTTCGTCAGGAAATATTCCTTCCTTTACTTCTTTTGAAAACTGAATTAATGCATCTTTAAATAACTTTTTGCCTTCAAGGTATCTTTTAACAAACTTAGGAGATTTATCAAAAAATCCTAATAAATCGTGGAATACCAGAACTTGACCATCCGTTTCCTTTCCAGCACCAATACCTATAACTGGAATATCTAACATATCTGTTATTTCCTTGGCTAAGTTTTGCGGAACTGCTTCAAGAACAATAGAAAAAACTCCTGCTTCCTGTAATAATTTAGCATTCTTTTTTATTCTTTCTTGTTCGTCCCTGCTTTTACCCTGAACCTTATAACCACCTAACGCATGAACAGATTGGGGAGTTAGTCCTAAATGTCCCATTACAGGAATGCCTGCATTTATTAATTTCTCTACTGTTTTTAAAATTTCTTCTCCTCCCTCAAGCTTAACAGCGTTAACGCCAGTTTCTTTCATTATTCTACCTGCATTTTTAAGAGCATCCTCTTCATTTATCTGATAACTTAAAAAAGGCATATCTACAACGATAAAAGTATTCTTTGCACCTCTCCTAACAGCTTTAGAGTGATAAATCATATCGTCTAAGCTAACAGGTAAAGTTGTATCTTGTCCTTGAATAACCATTCCAAGGCTATCTCCAACTAAAATACAATCAATTCCAGCTTCTTCACAAATCAAAGCAGACCAGTAATCATAAGTTGAAATCATTGTTATTTTTTTATTCTCTTTTTTAGCTTTAATAAAATCTTTTACATTTTTCATTTTCTTCCCTATAAATATAGTTAAGATTGTAAAGATAATTTAATATGTTAAAATTTTTTACAAGTAACTGTCTACCTTAAATTGAAGTAATACAAAAACTTGACAATAAAAATAAGTTTATATATATTAAATATTCGCTTATGGGCTCGTAGCTCAGTTGGCAGAGCAGACGGCTCATAACCGTCCGGTCGGAGGTTCGAGTCCTCCCGGGCCCACCATTTAATTATCAGTTTTTAACAGTTTTATAAAATCTCAGAACACCTATGATTTTACTCATTGAGCAATTTCCTTATAAAATTTAAGTTATTCTTACAATCTAATAATATATTTTTTGTATAAAAACAGGAGGTAATAAATAATGTTTGAATATAACGAAAAGGTAATGGATCACTTTATGAACCCAAGAAATTTAGGGGAAATACCAAATCCTGATGGATATGGTCAATGTGGAAATCCATCATGTGGAGATGCAATGCTATTTACAATAAAAGTAAATAAAGAAAACGATGTAATAGAAGATGTTAAATTTAAAACATTTGGATGTGGTTCTGCAATTGCAGTTTCTTCTATGTTAACAGAAATGGTAAAAGGAAAACCTATAGATTACGCTTTAAACCTAACTTATAAAGATATATTTGAAGAGTTAGGAGGATTACCACCACAAAAAATTCACTGTACTAACTTAGGCTTAGAAACATTACACGTAGCTATAAAAGATTATTTATTGAAGCAAGGTAGAGTAGAAGAGGCAAATAAAATACCTGATTGTGTTGAAGAAGACCACGAGGAAGAAAGTGTTAACTTAGAGCATATAGGGTAATTAAAGGAGGTATTTCCTATGTCTATTGAGGTGTGTCAATGTATGGGAATTACCTTAGATGAAATAATGGAAGCAATAAAAAATGGAGCTTGTGATATAGATAGTATTATGGAAAAAACAGAGGCTGGGACAGGTTGTGGTATGTGTATATCTCCAGAAAATGACCCGGACAATGAAAGGGATATACACTTAACAGAGATTTTAGAACAGGCAAAAAAAGAAGGTTTATGTGGATAAATGGGGAAAATAAAGGCTGTTGCACTATACTCTGGGGGGCTAGACAGTACACTTGCAATAAAACTAATACAAAAGCAAGGTATTGATGTTTTAGCCCTCCATTTTTATACAGGTTTTTGTATAACTGAAACTAAAAGAAGAAGAGGAGAAAAAAAATCTGATGGTACGCATTATATAAATCCAGCGTTAAAGTACGCAGCAAAATATAAATTTCCAATAGAAATAGTTGATATATCTGAAGAATACTTCCACATAATACAAAATCCAAAATACGGTTATGGAGCTAACATAAATCCCTGTATAGATTGTAGAGCTTTTATGTATAAAAAAGCAAAAGAGATAATGGAAAAAATAGGAGCACATTTTATTGTATCAGGGGAAGTCCTAAACCAAAGACCTATGAGCCAACATCTGCAAGCTATGAAAATAATAGAAAGAGAAGCAGGTGTAGAAGGTTTAGTTGTTAAACCTTTATCTGCAAAATTGCTACCGCCAACAATACCAGAAATTAAAGGTTGGATAGACAGAAATAAACTGGAAGGTATATCAGGTAGAAGTAGAAAAAGACAGATAGAGTTAGCTAAAGAATTAGGAATAGATGAGTACGAACAACCAGCAGGAGGATGTTGCTATTTAACAGATGAAAACTTTGCCAGAAAGTATAAGGAAAGTATATCAGTTGAAGGAAGTATTACAAGAGATGATTTAACACTTCTAACAACAGGTAGACATTTTAGATTAAAAACAAAAACTAAAGTAATAATATCCAGGAATGAAGGAGAAGGAAATTTTTTAAGAGGTTTTAAAAATAGATATTGCTTCTTTGAACCTATAGGTAAAGGAGCTGTTGCAATAGTAAAACCTTTAAATAATAGAGAATTAACTGAAGAGGAGATAAAAGAAATTGCCAATCTTATTGCCAGATACTCAAAGACAGATGAAAATAATCAAATAAAGGTTAAATACACATCTCCAGATGGTAAAGAAGGTGTGGTTGTAGGTAAAAGACCTGTTGATGAGTATATAGAAAGTTTGAGGGTTTAAAAAGTTATTATCTTATACTTTAAAATTATTATAATATTTTACTAAGATAGTAAGGAGGGGATTTTTATGTCTATAGATAATATAAAACCTGATATAACACACGATGCAACAGGTACTTACTGCCCTATACCTATAACAGAACTAGCAAAGGTTGTAAAAGGTGCTAAAAAAGGACAAATTATAGAGCTGTTAGCTGATGATGAAGGAGCTATACAGGATGTTCCGGCTTGGTGTGAAGCAACGGGAAATGAGTTTTTAGGTTATAAAGATGAAGATGGATTATTAATTTTTTATGTAAAAAAAACTCAGGATTAGGTAGGTAGGTTAAAAGTGAAGTTTAAAGTCAGTGAAGATACAAAAATAAGTTTACTTTTGGAACATTATCCAGAAACAGAAGATTTAATAAAAGAGTATTTTAAATTTTTTTATGAAAATAGATTGGAAGATATAGTTTTAAATAGATTATCATTGAAAGGTGCATTTAATGTTTTAGATTTTGATACAAAAAAGAGAAAAGAAGTATTAGATAAACTCTCTAAATTAATTGAAAATAAAGAATAACTTTAGAGGTAAAGAAAATGGTTGAAGATGTTAAACTTAGGGAGAATGAAGTTGAAGCCGTTTTAGAAAAAATTAGACCAGCTTTAGCTTTAGACCAAGGGAATATTAAACTTATAAAAGTGGATGGTAATATTGTTTATCTGGAGTTGTTAGGAAGTTGCAGTACATGTCCAGTCCCTGAAATAACTATGAATGATGTTATTATCGCAACATTAAAACATTTATTACCTTGGGTAAAAACAGTTTATATAGGTCAACACAAATTTGATATTCATCGCAGGATTTAGGAATGTTAATTAACGGTGAAACTGAAGTATACGGAATATTCGGTTATCCTGTTAAACATTCAAAATCTCCCGTTTTTCAAAATCCAGCTTTTTCATTTTACAATTTAAACTCAGTGTACATACCTTTTGAAGTTGAACCTTCCAGATTGGAAGAAGGAATAAAAAGCTTAAAAGTTTTAAATATAAAAGGAATAAATATAACAATCCCACACAAAGAGGAAGCAATTAAATATCTAGATGAGTTATCAGATGAAGTTAAATATATTAAAGCTGTAAATACTGTAAAAAATATGGACGGTTATCTAATAGGATACAACACAGATGCCTACGGCTTTATTACAGGATTAAAAGAAATAGAGAAAGATTTAATAGAAAAAAAGATTTTAATTATAGGTGCAGGTGGAGCTTCAAGGGGAGTGATATATTCATTAATTAAGGAAGGTGTTAATAAAATATTTTTAGCTAACAGAACATTAGAAAGGGCAAAAAAAATTGTGGAAGATTTTAAAACTTTAAACAGATTTATTGAAGACATCATAAAAATAATTCCTCAAAAAGATATAGGAAAATTTATAAATGAGGCAGATATAATTGTTAATACCACACCTGTAGGCTTGAAGGAAGGTGACCCTTGGCTATTTGACTACAATCTATTAAAGGAAAAACATACAGTTGTGGATATTGTTTATAAAAAAACTCCTTTAATAGAAATAGCTATAAAAAAAGGTTGTAAATGGCAGGATGGTTATCCTATGTTATTGTATCAAGGTGCTAAATCTTTTGAGATATGGACAGGAAAAAAAGCCCCAATTGATATAATGAAAAAAGCATTAGGATTGTCGTAATATTTAATCAAAATCAATTCTATAAAAGTAATACTCAGCTATTTTAAATAAAAGTAAGTATAAAGGTAGTAAAGCGTCCCAAAAGAATGTAAAAGCTATCCCAACTAGATGTATTAAAAGAGGTGTAAACAAAGATAAAGCGTATATGTCTTCTTCGGTTATTATTCTTATCTTTAGAAAAGTCTTAAAAGCTACAAATATTAACCATAACTCTGCCAACACGCCTAACAAACCAATTTCTATAAACTCAGAGATAATAAATATACTTTCATATTTTCCATAATCATAGGGTGAGTATTTATGTGGTAGATAACTTCCGGAATTTATACCGTGTCCTATAACTAGATTTACTATATTTTTTTCTTCTATATCTTTTTTTATTATAAAAATAGCGTCTTTGAAAATTGCTACTCTATTTGAAGATATAATGTTTAAAACTTCAGAGTTTAACAAATCTTTATCAATATGTTTTTTTCCTGTTATAACTTCGTTCAATAAAATAAATCTAGTGTCAGTTTTTGATAGATACCAATAGCCTATTGATACAGATATTATTAGCAGTATATTAACACTCCAGAATATAATTTTGTTTATTATCCTATTCCTGTATAAAACAATCAAAGTTAAGTAAAAGATTATAATCAAACCTAAAATTGCTGTTCTTCTATGTGTGAAAAAGACCATTCCTATAAATAGGAAAGTTAATATAAAGAATATAAAGCTTAAAAGTTTGTTTCCTTTTTTATAAAAAAATAAAGCCAATAAAAAGGATGTAATAGAAAACATTGAGTAAAACTGACCTACTTCAAAAACCCCACCCCATACAGGCGCAGGTAAACCTGTTTTGATATATTTGTATATAACTATCGGTATAAGAATTATTGATATTGCTATAAAGATATAATTAATCCTTAATACAATTTCCTTTATATTGTTTAACTTAAAGAAGTATAAAATTTGGAATAATCCCTGTTCTAACCCTTTGTTAATTAATTTTGGATTAAACAAAGAAGTTGATAATAATGCAACTGATGAGTAGAGTAGTAATGGTTTACTTAAAGCTCCTAAATTTATTCTCCTTTTGAAAAAATCATATATTAAGACTAAAAGTCCTATAACAACTAAAATCTCAAAAATAGATATAGAGATAAAGGCTGAGAGTATAAGAAGATATATATATACTTCTCTAAAATCTATATTTTTTAGTTTGTCTCTCAAAACTTATCCTTTACTCACTGTAATATACATAATTTATATAAACCTGTTTTACATAATTCCTTGTTTCTGCAAAAGGATAAAATTCTACAAACTCAGCAACATCTCTTATTCTATTCTTTTTCAAAAACTTTTTTACATTACGGGGACCACTGTTATACGAAGCTATAGCGTAGAACAGATTACCTTTAAACATTCTTAACAATCTATTAATGTACCATCTACCGTATCTTATATTTATTTCTGGAATAAACAGGTCTTCAACATCAAAATCTTTGTCTCCTAGTTTCATAGCTATCCATTTACCAGTTTTTGGCATAATCTGCATTAGTCCTATAGCATTTGAACGGGAAACTGCGTAAGGATAGAATAAACTTTCCTGTCTCATTATTGCGTAAACAATATCTTCATTTGTTATATATTGGAAAGGTCTTGGAAATGAAAATCCATACATTTTTAAATCTCTGTATTTTTTCTTATAAAACTCTCTGGTGGTTAACTCAGGGAATACCTGGTGTAGTCTTAGTTTATCCCGTAAAGTGTAAGCTCTTCTGTAGTAATAGTTTGCTTCAGCATATGCATCTTTATACATACCTATCTGTTTCAATTTGTATATAAACGTTAAAACTTCATCTAAAGGTAGATTTAAATCTTTGCTCTTTATATCTAAAAATGTTTTTTTGACGTTTAGTTTTTTCTTTGAGTATATAGAGTAAAAACTGAATGGATTATTATAGGAAGCGGCTTTTATTAGATAATATTTTGATAAATCGTCATCTAGGAGTATTTTATGCGTAAGATGTAGCCAGTAGTATATTTTAGATTTATCCTTATTTTTATATTTTGCTGCCGTTTTAAACTCATCTGCTGCATTTTCAAAATTGCCCACTTTATACTCAAGTAAACCTAATAAAAAATGTTTCTCACTTATGTAATCAGGATGTCTAACATACGATGCATATGTATTTATTTTATAGTACTTTCCTTTATAAAAAAGTTTAGTCATTACATCTAAAGCTATTTTAGAAGCATACTTATTATTACCAACTTTATGTAGTAACTTTATATAATTACTTGCCTCTTTTGGTCTTCTTTTATACATTATATAAATTAATTGTCCAAAGGTATCAGATGTTTTAGGGAAGTAGTTTATATAAGACCAAGCTTTTTTATATTTGCGTAGTTTTATATAAGCTAAAGCTAGATAATAATATTTTTTATATTTATTTTTTAAATAAGGTGCTATCCTTAAAACATCTTTATATCTATTATTTCTTACAAGTTTTCTTATAGTTTCTAATTTTTTATTTTCTGACACATAATTTATATTTTTAAAAAAAGCTCTCATACCAGGTATAGATGTGGCATACTCATTAGCTAAGATTTTTTCCATTCTTTTAGCCTTTTCAGTCTGTCCATAATAACTGTAAATATCTTCCTTTAGTTTTAACAGAACAGGCGCCTCTTCCTCTAAAAGTGCTCTATAATCAGTTAAATCTGCCAGTTTTAAAGCTGTTTGATAATCTCCTTTTCTCTTAAAATATCTGATACCTGCAAAAAATGCATAATGTGTTAAGGCATAGTTTCTATATTTAATTAACTCATCAAAATCTGAAGGTTTTATTCTTCCCAGTTTTATTTTAATTATAGTTCTGTAATAGAGAGAATGGGGGTAATAGATAGAGTTTTTAGATATACTATTAAAGCACTGATAACTTTGGGAGTATCTATTTTGTTCAAAGAGGTCGTAACATTTCTTATAATCAGTTTCTCCTGCCTTTGCAGAAATATAAAATAGAAGTAATGAAAAGAAGATTAAAAAGCTTTTAAGTTTCATTTTCAAACTTTTACCTCTAAATGAAGTTATTTAATTAAAATAATTAATGTTATTTTGATTTTATTTCAATTTTTTATGATTTATTAAAATATTATAATTGCTATTGTAAAAATGTACAAAATTAATATAAATATTAATATTAGCATAAGTTAATCTCTTACACACTCAATATAAATCAAAGGGGGTTTTTAATTATGGATTTTTTCAAGTTTTCTTTAAAAATTTTTTTTCTGTTTTTGGTTATATCATTTCCAGTTTTTAGTTATCAGGTCTATCTTACAGAAAATGATTTAAATAGAAATGGTATAGAAACATCTGATATAAGATTAGAGTTAATATCAGAAATTAGTGCTTTAGAAGAAGATTTGGCTAAACTTAATGCAAAATTAGAGAATACCCATAATCCTAAGGATAAAAAAATTATCCAAAATAAAATAAATGCAATTGAGGAAAGACTAAAAAAATTAAAGAAACAGTTAGAGGACTACAATAAACATATGGATACTATTGGTTAACTTTCTGTTAAAGATAATCTTATTAGGTTTAATCCATACTGTGATATATATAATCTTTTGTCGTTCCTTTCTCCTTTTTGTATAACTTTATGTACTTCCACAACTCCATTATTATAAAATCCTATATAATGTAATCCTAAAGGTTTTGTTGGTGTTGCACCTGTTGGTCCAGCTATACCTGTATCACTTAAAGCAATATCAGTATTAAACAGTTTTCTTACACCTAATACCATCTCTTTAGCCGTTTCTTCGCTAACAGCTCCAAATTTTTTTAATATTTCCTCTTTAACACCTAAAATCTTTTCTTTAATCTCATTAGAGTAAGCAACTATACCTCCTTTCATATATGCTGAAGAACCGGGAACGTTTATAACTCTGGAAGAGATTAGACCTCCAGTTGAAGACTCGGCAGTTGCTAAAGTTAAACCCTTTTCCCTTAAAAGTTTTCCTACAACTTCTTCCATTTCCACATTACCAAAAGCATATATATATTTTTTTAATCTATCTTTTAAAATTTTTTCCTTTATCTTCAAATTCTCTTCCAAATTGTCAATTAAAAATATATCAACTCCTTTTGGAGATGTGTTAAGTATATACTCTCCCTTTATATTTATATTTCTAAAAATACTGTCAACTTCTAGTTCAGTTAAACCAAATGTTCTAACTATACTTATTTTCCTTCTTTTCTCTTTAAGATTTAATTTTTCAAACACAATCTCTAACATTACCTTCATTTCTGAAGGTACTCCCGGTAAAGCAACAATAACCTTGTTAACATCCTCTAAAACTTTTATAAAGCCTACAGCTCTACCGATTGGGTTTTCTACAATGACAGCTCCATAAGGTATTTTTGCCATACTTTTTCTTCTCTCATCTATACTCTCACCCTTTTTATGGTAATATTTCTTTAATCTTTCCAGCCAATCTTTATGGTATATAAGTGGAACTCCTATAGCCTCAGATATTGCCTCTCTAGTTAAATCATCCTCTGTGGCTCCTAATCCTCCGGACAGTATAACAATATCTGATTTGTCTAAAGCCATTTTTATGTAGTACTGTAGATTATATAGATTGTCTCCAACTATTCCTATTCCGTTAACGTCTAATCCTCTCTCTAAACATTTTTGAGCTATATATCTACTATTTTTTTCTTCCTTTATCCCATACACAAACTCAGAACCTGTTATTACTATTGAAACTTTCAAACTAATCTCCTAAACTTTTATTTTCAATTTTAATTTTATCTGGTTTAATTTTTTTATAAAACATTATCCTATCAACAATATCCCTTAGCACTGGGGCAGAAACAGTTCCTCCTCCAATCTTTTCCTTTTCATCTATCTTTTTAGGTTCATCAAACAGTATTACTATTGTATATCTCGGGTTTTTGGCAGGGAAAAATCCTGCAAACCAAGTGTAATACTTTTCATCTGATAATTTCTTAAGTTTTGGGTCATACTTTTGGGCTGTTCCTGTTTTTCCAGCAATGGTGTAATACTTAGATTTCCCCCTTTTAGCTGTTCCTCTTTCAACAACTTCTATTAACACTTTCTTTAGTATATCGGTTGTTTCTTTTTTAAAAACTCTTCTTATAATAACAGATTTTGTCTTTTCTATTTCTCCATCCTTTTTATCTACAATTTCTTTCAGTATACGAGGTTTTAAAAGTAGCCCACCGTTTGCTATTGTAGTGTAGGCCATAGCTACCTGTATAGGTGTTGCTATCCAAGACTGTCCTATTGATAGATAGGCTACGTTAACAGGTTGATACTCCCTTTTTAGTTTTCCGCTGGCTTCACCGGGAAAAGTCTTGGTTGATTTACCAAAACCAAGTTTAAAAAATATATCATAAAGTTTTTTCGGGTCTTCCTCTAAAGCTATCTTTATTATCCCTATGTTTGATGAGTGGACAATTATGTCTTTAACAGATAACTCTCCAAATGGTGTATGGTCTTTAATTTTTACTCCATCTATAACAATTCTTCCCCACTCACAGAAATATTTTTTATCTAAATCTATATTCCTACTCTCTATAGCTTCTGCCAAAACAAAAGGTTTTGCAAGAGAACCTACCTCATAAGCATTTTGAAAGGTTATATTTTTTCTAGTTTTAAATTTCCAGTATCTATTAGGGTCATAATTCGGATAGGTTGCGTTAGCTACAATATCCCCTGTCTTAACATCAACGATTAGAATTAAAGCACCTTTAGGTTTTCTTAATTTTACGTACTTATCTAAAACTTCTTCAACTATATACTGTATATTACTGTCTATAGAAAGTTTTATATCCTTACTTTTTGATAACTCCTTTTTATCATCTATCACGTACAACGGTTTCCCTGTAGCGTCAACAATATACCTTACTTTCTTTACACCACCACCTAGTATGTCGTTATACTTGTACTCTAAACCTCCTGCTCCTTTACCTGTGAATTTATTAACAAAGCCTATAGTTGAACCTGCTAAATCTTTAAATGGATAAAACCTTTTAGGATTTTCTGTTATCCCTATATTCCACTCCTTCAGTTTACGTCGTATATTTTCAATTTTTTCTTTTAACGAACTGTCAATATTATTTGATATTACTGTATAGTTTTTCTGTGTGTTTAATTTTTTTAGGATAGCTTCTTTAGATATTTTTAAAACTTTTGATAATTCTTCTGCCACTTTTTCTTTGTTTTTTATGTATTTTGGAATAGCAAAAACAGTCATTTTAGGAATACTTATGGCTAGTATTTTTCCGTTACTATCATAGATAGTTCCTCTAGGTAGGATTATCTCTTTTTCTTTTATATACTGCCTTTTTATTAAATCTTCTAGGATTTTTCTATCTGTAGTTTGAAGTTGTATTAATCTAAAGATTACTACTGTAAAACCAATTACGAGAAAAATGGAAACAAAGAAAACTCTTTTTTCATTCATTAATTAAAAATTTAACTTTATCCAGATTAACAGCATCCATCTGTAAATATTTTCTTGCCCTCTCTCCAACTTTCTTTGGAGAAGTTAATTCTGCCTTTTCTTCCTGTAAGCTTACTATCTCAGTTTGTAATCTGATAATATTTTGGTTCTTTTTAGCTATATTTTTTTCTAACTTCATATAATGATAACTGTATAATGTTATAAGAAAACCTATTATTAAAACAGACACTAAAGCAGGTAAAAATTGGAAAAATATACCTAACTCTAACTTTATGTCTACCAAAATATTTTTTAGTTTTAAAAACATCTAACCTAACCTCTTACCTACTCTTAATTTTGCACTTCTGGAAGCTGGATTTTCTAATATTTCCTCTTCTTTAGGTATTATAGGCTTTTTCGTCAAAATTTCCAATTTCTTTAACTTTTTAGCCTCTTTAAATACATTTTTTACAATCCTGTCCTCTAAAGAGTGGAACGAAATAGCCTGTATTATTCCCCCACTTTCCAATAAATCTATAGCTTTAGGTATAGCTCCCTCTATTTCTTCCAATTCCCCGTTTACCTCTATTCTTATAGCCTGAAATGTTTTTGTTGCTGGATGTATTCTTTTATATCTTAAAGGTTTAGGATAGGTATAATAAACTAAATTTGCCAACTCTTTAGTCGTTTCTATCTTTTTTTTCTTTCTACTTTCAACAATCTTTTTTGCAATCTTTTTGTAAAATCTTTCCTCTCCGTAATCCTTTAAAATCTTTTCAAGCCTTTCTAATGGATAGTAATTAACAACATAATAGGCTGTTAAATCCTGTGATGTGTCCATTCTCATATCAAGCGGCTCTTCCCTTTGGAATGAAAAGCCTCTTTCAAATTTTAATTGGAACATAGATACTCCAAAATCAAAAATAAAACCATTGACTTTTTGTATATTTAAGTCGTGAAGTATTTTATCTATGTCTTTAAATGAACCTTTTATAAGTGTATATCTATTTTTGAATTTTTTTAGTCTATCCTCTGCAATATTTAAAGCAAAATCGTCCTTATCTATCCCTACGATATATATGTCTTTGATATTTTCTAAAAGGATAGAAGAATGACCACCACCTCCTACGGTGGCATCTACTATGATACCCTCATTTATACTTTCCTTAAAAAATTGTAATACTTCCCTGTGTAAGACAGGATAATGTTGTACTTCCAGTTTAAAACTCCAATTCCTTATCTGTTATTTTATATAACGGTTCCATAATATCTAAACCACACTCTAAATCTTCTAACCAGTCTAAAAACTGTTTAACAATTTCTTTACCTTTCATTATTGCTCCATGCTGTGGTGCTATGGTTTCAATGTCTAAATCTCTAACCATATTTATCCACATTTTTAAAGCTTTATTACAAGGAATATATCTTCTGTGGAAAGGCTCCATATACTTTATGTGGTTTGAAAAATCCTTCACAAACATATAATCCTGTCCTAAAGATGCTCCTAAGTCTCCAGAGTATAAAGTTTTTGATACAGGGTCGTATATCTGAAAGTTCCCCGGTGAGTGTAAAAAGTGTGCAGGGATTATATAGAGTTTAGAATTACCTAGTTTTATTGTTCCACCTCTATCACTTAATCCTTTTATTCTATCTATAACAAATCTATCCACTCCAAAGTGGGGAATAAATCTTAACCATAATTTAGGTGTTATGGCTATCGCCTTAGTTGTCATTAACCATCCGTTTATAGCGGCAACTATATCTGGGTCTTGGTGGGATAGAAATATATACTCTAAATTGTTTAAACCTATTAGAGAACCTACTTCAGTTAATAGATGTTTAAAAACTTTATGTCCTCCCGGGTCAAGTATAATTCCCTTTCCATCGTCAACAATCATATGAACGTTAGCTTGCACCATCTCTCCATGACCGAAGTCTTCCAGTAAAAAGTTAAAGTGATTACCGTCTTGATAAATAACTCTTCCTTCTTCAACCATTCTTTTCTCTCCTTTTTTGTATATACTTTGTAATCTTATCATCTATTTTTAATAAATCATCAAAAATTAAAATCTCTAGAACTGGTTTTTTTCTCTTTTTTCTGTAAATAAAAGGAATTACCTCTGGATAATCTTTTATCTTTTCGTAAAATTCTCGCTTTGTGTATAAACTACTAAATCCATACAAAATTATAGCCGTTAACAGTAAATCTATATCTATTTCGGGATAGTTGTCATACATACATAAAGCCAGACCTAAAACAGAAGCCACCTTTTCTAACTTACCACCTTCATACTTTCTCACTTTCTTATCTTTTACTTTATTAAATTTAGTTTTTAACTCATCATTTGTCAAAAATTTATCTAAAAGTTTCCTATACTTTTTCTTCCTTATATTTTCATAACCATAATTTATTTGATGCCAGAGAAATTCGTATGAATAAGGTGTCCTTTCCATCAGTTTAATTTTTCCTTTAATATAGGATTTATCTTTATATCTGCATTTTCCTTAAGTTTATCTATATACATCTGGATTATAGCCTGCTGTTTTAAACCGTTAACAAACATCTTAGCCATACTTATACCTTTTAACTCTCCAAGTTTAACGGCTGTAATATCTAGAATAACTATTCTGTCTCCTAAATTTAGAATATGTTTACCTTTAGACACAATTTTTTCTAAATTTATAGGATTTATACCAAACTGATTTATAAAATAGGTAATACCTTTATCTTTAAAATCGGCTATATTTTCTGAATATTTGCTGGCTATATCTTCTAAACTTTTTGTTTTAATCTCATTAGATAAATCTTTATAAATTTTTTCTGCAATACTTTTCTTTTTATTTAATATTAACTCTTCTTTTAAACTGTCTTTAATCTCATCAAACTTTTTATAGCTATAACCTTCCCCTAAATACTTCCCTATAAATATCTCTTTGTCTGTTTTTAAGAAAAATATATTCTTATCTTTGCCAAGTTTAGCTAGTTCTTTATTTAATTTTTCAGATAAACTTTTTTCTTTGTAAATACCTTTAAAGTAAACTTCCACCGATTTATCTTTTATCTCCTGATTATTCTTTAAAGCAGTATATATTTCTTTAGCTTTTCTATTAGCTTCATCTTTCCCTAACTTTTCTACATCAACTTTAAAAATAACTATTTTCTTACCTTCTTTTACTTTGTATTTATCTTTATTTTTTTCGTAATAATTTTTTAACTCCTTTTCAGATACATTTATACCATTTCCTACATTTATAACTAAAGCTTTACCTGTTAGTAAAACATTTCTAATAAATGATAAAGCCTTAACCTCTTCATCTGTTATATACATTCCCAAATCTATATAACTGAAAAGATGAGATATAGAAACTTTCTTTCTGATTAACTCTTCAAAAACTTGAGAAGATATTCCGTAGTTTTGTAAAAACTGTATATATCTTTCCTGAGAGAACTTACCATTTTCCTTAAAAATATCCATATCTAAGATATACTTTTCTACTTCCTTCTTTGTTGCAGTTATACCTTCCCTTTCTGCCTCCTGATATAACAATTCATCATTTATAGCCTGTAATACTGCCATTTTTAAAATATCTTTATCTAATCTTCTAGATGTAGTTGTGTCTACACCTTGTGCCTCTAGCTTTGCCTTTAACTGACTAGCCCTAAAATTAATTTCTGCAAATGTTATACTTTCTCCGTTGATTTCTATAGCACCAGAAACACCATAAAACAGTTTGTATAAAATTATTGCTACTAATCCAGTTCCAACAAATGCAAAGGTAGTTATTATTAAAACAAACTTAGAAAATTTAGATTTACCTATCTTATCAAACATTAAAGCTTATCTCCCAATAATTTAAACTTTTAACCTTAGTTATTTTAACCAAAAATTCTTTGAGATATATATGTTTTAAAAATTTGGATATAATTAAAAAATAAAATGATAAAGATAACTTGGTTAGAAATGGATATAAAAGGTTTAATAATAGACTTAGACGGTGTTTTGACTAAAGATAAAGCCTTAACACCTTTTCCAGACAGTCAAGATTTTATAAGTTTTTTAAGGAAAAAAAATATTAAGTTTAAAATTGCAACTAACAACTCCCTTTACACTCCTGATAACCTTGTAAAGAAATTAAATAAAAACGGTATCAAAATAGATAAAGATGAGATAATAACTCCTTTGTTAGTTATTCCGGATTATTTAAGAAAAAAAGATTTAAAAGAACTATTTGTAATAGGTTCAGAAGAATTAAAAAGCTTCTTTATATCAGAAGGTTTTACTGTAAAAAACTCAACAGAAGTTAAAGCAGTCGTTATTGGACAGGATAAAGATTTTAATTTTGAAAAGATGAAGATTGCCACCACATCAATAAAAGAGAATAATGCCGAAATTTTAGCTTTAAATAAAAATCTTATTACAAAAGATGACGACGGTTTACTCTTTCCCGGTGTAGGTTCTGTAGCCAGTATGTTTAGTAATGCAACTAAAAAAGATTATATCCATTTTGGAAAAAATAGTGATGAGTATAATAAAAAGCTTTTTGAATATTTTAAAGATACCCCTAAGAATAAATTAGGAATAGTAAGTGATGATTTATTTACAGATTTAAAACCATTTAAAGATATGGGTATTTTCACTATATTTATAACTACAGGTAAGTATAAGGTAAAAGATATTACAGAAGATTTTAAACCTGATTTAATTGTAAAGTCTTTATCGGAAATTGTTGATAAGTTATCTTAATAATTCTAAAGTAATAACAAACATCACAGAAAATTTTTTAAATTTCATATATCTTAAAAAGTTTTGAAAGGAATAAATAAAATGGGGTTGTTTAAATGAAGAAGTTTTATATAAAAACATTTGGTTGTCAGATGAATGTTAACGACAGTCAAAAGATGGCTGGGATATTAAAACATCTCGGTTATGAGCCAACTACAAATTGGGAAGAGGCAGATGTAATACTTGTTAATACCTGTTCAGTAAGGGAGAAACCAGACCAAAAGGTTTTATCTGCATTAGGTGAGTTTAAAAAGGTTAAAAAGAAAAATCCGAATGCTGTTATAGGTGTTTGTGGTTGTTTAGCCCAAAGGGCTGGATATGAGTTATTGCAGAAAGCACCATATTTAGATATGGTTTTCGGAACTACAAATATACACCATTTACCTCAACTTTTAGATGAGGCTCTAAAGGGAAATAAAGCTGTTGAGATTTTGGAAGAGATAGATGAAAGGGAAACAGAGTTAGATAAATATCCGACTGTTAGGGAAAACAAATACACTGCTTACCTTACAGTTATAAGAGGTTGTGATAAAAAGTGCACCTACTGTATAGTGCCATATACGAGAGGTAAAGAAAGAAGTAGAAGATTAGGAGATATTTTACGGGAAGTTAAAGAGTTAGTTGATGATGGAGTTAAGGAGATACATCTATTAGGTCAAAATGTTACAGCTTACGGTAAAGATTTGGGAGATGTTAAGTTTTGGGAGTTGTTGTATGCAGTTGCGAATGTGGAAGGTGTTGAAAGGATAAGATTTACAACAGGGCATCCGAGAGATTTAGATGAAGATATAATAAAAGCTATGGCTGATATTCCACAGGTTTGCGAGTATCTACACTTACCTATACAGGCAGGTTCAGACAGAATTTTAAAAGCAATGGACAGGGGATACACCCAGAAAGAGTATTTAGAAAAGATAGAGCTATTAAAGAAGTATATACCTAATATAGCTTTATCAACAGATATAATTGTAGGTTTCCCCGGTGAAACATATGAGGATTATTTGGAAACGATAAAGGTATTAAAAGAAGTTGAGTATGACCAAGTATTCTCATTCAAATACTCTCCCAGACCGGGTACTCCTGCCGCAGAGATGGAACAGACTGAAGACCCAAAAGAGATAAGTAAAAGATTAAACGATTTAATACAACTTCAAAAGGAAATATCATTTAAGAAAAATTTAGCTTATGAAAATAAAGAGGTTGAAGTTTTAGTTGAGGAGGAAAAGGACGGAAAACTGGTTGGTAGGACAAGGACGAATAAACTTGTTTATTTTGAAGGAAGGAATACTTTATTAGGTAAACTTGTGTTAACTAGAATTACGAAGGCAAACAGATACTCTTTAGAGGGAGTATTAATAAAATAATAGGAGGCTGTGAAAAATGATTGAAATGTATGTAAAAGGGATTACTGTAGACCCTTTTACCCAAATGCCAATTTTAGTTTTAAAAGGTAAAGAAACAAACGATATACTTCCTTTAAGAATTGGTAATTTTGAAGGAAATTCTATAGCCCTAGAGTTGGAAAAAGTAAAAAAACCTAGACCTTTAACTTATGACCTTGTAAGAAATATCCTTGACACTTTAAACGTTGCTGTAAATAGGATAGTTATTTCTGATATGAAAGATGGAATTTTTTATGCAAACATAGAAATAAGACTAAATGGAGAGATATTTAATATTGATGCAAGACCAAGTGATGCTATAAATATAGCCTTGAGATGTAATTCTCCAATATACGTTTCAAAAAGTATTTTAGAAAAAATAAAAAAGGAAAATGAAGAAGAACTGGACATAGAAGAACTTGAAGAACTTATAGAGGTTAAAGAGGTAATTTAACCTTTCTAAACTTTACATAATAATAACTTTTAGTTTAATTAATGAAAAATAAGTGAAAAACTTAACTTAAATACTTTTTCTTTAACTCTTCTATTGTTTTTATTATTTTAGGGGTAAACGTAGGTAAAAATTTATGATAATTATTTAGGTCTTTTAGGTTAGGTGGTAAAGTTTCTATTTGGGATAAAGTGAAATCTCTTATCTTAGATATGGACGGTATGTCTCCCACCAATTTACCATCTTTTATAAACTGTTTCACTAAAGGTTCTCCTTCCAGTTTTTCATCAAAATGACTAACTGTATCCTGATGTATGTATCCATCCCTATAAACTCTGTAAATCTGTTTTTTATATGGGAAAGTCGTTTTATTTTTACTAAATTTGGCTATTGGTTTACCTCTATACTCTGCCAATTTGTAAACACAGTCTAAATAAGGTAAGTCTGCAGATACTCCTAACTCAGTTCCAACTCCAAATCCATCAATTTTAGCCCCTTCCCTTAATAATTTTTCAATCTTATACTCATTTAATCCACCACTTACAAAAATAATACTGTCTTTAAAACCTTCCATGTCTAATATTTCCCTACCTATTTTAGACAGTTCAACCAAATCTCCACTGTCTATTCTTATTCCTTTAAGTTTATTGAGACCTAACTCCTTTATAACCTTAACTGCCCTTTTTATACCTTCAACTGTATTAAATGTATCAACTAAAAAAACCGTATCATTTGGATAAAGTTTTGCAAACTCTTTGAAAGCTTTCTCTTCATCTCCGTATGCTAATATGAAAGAGTGTGCCATAGTCCCAAATACAGGTATCTTATAAAGTTCTCCAGCAAGTATATTTGATGTTCCATTAAAACCTGCTATATAAGATGAGTAGGCAACTTTCAAACCTGCATCAAATCCTTGAGTTCTTCTTAAAGAGAAATCAACTAATATTTTGTTATTTGCAACTGTATAGCATCTAGCTGATTTTGTAGCAATAAGTATTGGAAGCTGTAAACTATTTATTAAAAATGTTTCTATAATCTGTGCTTCTACTAAAGGTGCTTCTATCTGGACTAGAGGTTCATTTGGAAAAACTATACTTCCTTCATCAACTGCAAAAAGATTACCTGAAAATCTAAACTTTTTTAAATAATCCAAAAAATCATCTGAAAATTTGTTTAAGCTCTTTAAATATTCTATATCTTCATCATAAAATTTCATCTCTAGGATATTTTTTATAAGTTCATACAATCCTGCAAATATAAAAAAATTTCTCTTTTCTGTAGGTCTGATATAAAAATTGAAAACAGCTCTTCCATTTTCATTTGTTTTAAAGTAAACGTAAGCCATAGTAAGCTCGTATAAATCTGTTAACATACTAATTTTTTTTCTGTTAAACATTTTTTTGCTCCTTATAAATCTTTAAAAAATTTTAACTTGTTTTAAATAAGGTTAGCATTCGCTAGTTATTTGATTGTATAGGATTTTTTAGTTAAATATTATTAGAAGAACTTTTTATCGGTTTAAAAAATGCTGGATTTTTCAAAATTATTTTCTATCAAAGCCCGTTCTTCTAAAGAAGGTTTACATATCTCAGGTGCAGAAAGGATTGTTGAAGAGAATAAAATAGATGAAACAGTTTTAAAAATACTAAAAAAAGTTAGACGGAATGAAGCAGATTTTATATCTATAAAAATTGAAAAGTTAAAATTAAAACCTATTGTAGTGGAAAAAACCTTATGTATAGAAGATATTAAATTTAACGATTATAAAGAAGCAAATAGATATGTTTTAAATATTCTAAAAGATATTACAGGTATTGATAAAAGAGATTTAAAGCATTTGATAGATTTAATTCATAATGGAGCTTCCCCAAATGGAGAGAATATGCGAGGTGCAATGATTGTTAATCAAAAAGGAGAGAGAATAGAGTTAAATAAATATAGAGGAATTAGAACTAGAAACATAGACTTTATTGGTAGGGAAAATATATTAAAAAAATTACAAAAATTAGGTTATACAGAGAGAACTTTAGACGCTTTAGCTATTTCCACTAAAAATTTACTAAATGAGAACATTATCGCCGAGTATTGTATATCTGATGAAGATAATTACACAACTGGATACTTAGCTATTAAGAATAAATATTTAAGAATTACTCCTTTAAAAAGGATGGGCAATAAATTTGGCGGAAGGATTTATTTTGTAAAAAATGAGACAGATATATACAAACTTTACGATTATCTGGAAAATTGTCCTATTCTTATAAAAGATGTTTGTGTTTAATGTCCATCTGGATTAAATCCAAAATCAAACTCTTCATCATCGCCTGTAGATATACCTTTTATTTTTAATTCTAAATCTGCAGGATTTGTTGCGTATTTTAAAGCATTTTCATAATCTATCAACTCATTCATATATAAATCATATATTGCTTGGTCAAATGTTTGTGTTCCATACTGTTTTCTTCCCTTTTCCATTAACTCTGGAATTTCATCAAATTTATCCGCATCCATTAAGGCATCATATATAGCACCTACATTTATCAATATTTCTATTGCAGGTATAACACCCTTGCCATCTTTCCGTGGTATCAATCTTTGAGATATTACTGCCTTCAAAGTTGAAGCTAACATTATTCTTATATGGTTTTGCTCTTCTGCAGGGAACATATCTATAATTCTGTTTAATGTGTCCTTAGCATCTTGTGTATGTAAAGTTGAAAAAACTAAGTGTCCTGTTTCTGCAGCTCTTAAAGCTATCTCTATAGTTTCTAAGTCTCTCATCTCTCCAACGAGTATAACATCAGGGTCTTCCCTTAATGCCGCCCTTAAAGCTGAAGAAAAACTGTTTGTATCCAAACCTATCTCCCTTTGGACAATATAACATTTTTTATCTTGATAGATATACTCAATAGGGTCTTCTATAGTAATAATTACGTCGTTAACATTTTCATTTCTGTAATCTATCATTGATGCTAATGTGGTAGATTTACCTGAACCGGTGGGACCAGTTACTAAAACTAAACCTCTTGGCTCTAAGGCTATTTCTTTTAGTTTTAAAGGTAAATTAAGTTCTTCTATTTTAGGTATTTTATTTTTTAATACTCTGAAAGCAAAAGCGTATGTACCCCTCTGTCTGTATATATTAACTCTAAATCTGCTAACTTTAGGTATTGAATAAGAAATATCTAATTCACCATTCTCAACAAGCTCTTGAAGTTTTTTTTGGCTTTTTACAACCTGCTTAACAAATGAAAGTATATTATCAACTGTTAAAGGTTTTAAAGGTAATTTTTCTATATGTCTACTAACCCTTATTATAGGTGGAGAATTTACCTTTAAATGTATATCAGAAGCCTTTCTCTTTAAAGCCTCTATTAAAATAGCATCCAAATTCAATTTTATAATACCTCATACCTTATTAGTAAAGTTTAGAAGCCAATTGGTGTAGTGTTTTTACCAAGAAAATTTTTAAAAACATTATTATTAAGAGAACTATAACAGGTGCAAAATCTATATTTCCATAAACTGTTGGAATAAATCTTCTTATTTTAGAATAAACCGGTTCAGTCAAAGACCTGATTGTTCTTACAATAGGATTGTATGGGTCAGGATTAACCCAAGATAAAACTGCAGATATTAAAATTATCCACATATAAATAGAGAGGACAAAGTCCACAATAGTGGACAGAGCATCTAAAAAATTAGCTATTATAAACATTCTTATTCTTTTTCAAATGGATAATCTACTAACTCTATTATAGCAAGTTCTGCGTCATCTCCCCTTCTTCTCTTGTCCAGTTTATAAATCCTTGTATAACCGCCGTTTCTATCCTTGTATAAAGGAGCTATCTCTTTAAAAAGTTTAGTTGCTATCTTTGTATTACCTTTCAATCTAGAGTTTAATAATCTTCTTGAGTGAATTGTTTGTTTTTTTGCTAAAGTTATTAACTTTTCTACAAATGGTCTCAAATATTTGGCTTTTGCTAAAGTTGTTTCTATCCTTCCATGTTCTATAAGCTCACAAGCTAAGTTAACAAACAAAGCTTCTCTCTGTTCCTTTGGTCTGCTGAAACTTTTAGTTTTAACTTTATGTCTCATTGCCTACTTTCAACCTCCTTACTGTTCCTTTTTATTTGGAGATGGTGCTAAAGATAAACCTAACTCCGCTAAAGCTTCTTTAATTTCTTTTAAAGCTTTTCTTCCTATACTTTTAGCTTCTTTTAAATCCTCTTCAGTTTTCTTTACCAAATCACCTATCGTTTCTATACCTAATTTTTTCAATGTGTTAGTTGCACGGGAGGATATTTCAAGTTCTTCAATGGCTAGAGATAACTTATCTGCCTCAAGTTTAGCCGTTATACTTTCAGGTTGAGTTTTCTTAATGACATCAACTTTCATAATTGTAGGATTTAATAAAAGTTCAAAATGTCTTACCAACAATCCAACAGCCTTTTTTAAAGCATCATCTGGAGTTATTGTTCCGTCCGTTTCAAATTCTAATATTAATCTTTCGTAAGTTTTTTCTTCTACCCTCTTTGGCTCTACTTTATAAGTACATCTTTTTATTGGAGAGAATGCAGTATCTATAGGTATCCAACCGATAGTTGTAGGCTTCTCCATTTCCTCTACTGTAACATACCCCCTACCTTTTTCTATTTTAAACTCCATTTTTATTTCAACATTTCCATCGACTGTTGCAATATGTATATCTGGATTAACTACCTCTATCCCCGGTGGTAATTTTATATCTTTAGCTTTTATTTCTCCAGGTCCTTGAAATTCAAGGATAGCGTAATCACTTTCTATATTCTCATCCATTTTAAATTTTATCTGTTTTAAATTTAAAACTATTTCTGATACATCTTCTATAACACCATCTATTGTGGTAAATTCATGTGCTACATTTTGTATTCTCACATATGTTATAGCTCCACTTTCTAAAGATGATAGCAAAACTCTTCTTAATGCATTGCCTATTGTTATTCCGTAACCTCTCTCCAAAGGCTCTACATACAATCTTCCGAATTTATCTGTTTTTGTTCCTTCATCCCAGTATATCTTTTCGGGAAATTTGAAATCTAAAAAGGGCATAGGTAGTTTTCCCTCCTTTATTTAGTTTATCCAGAGTAGTACTCAATAATTAGCTGAACGTCTACAGGTATCTCTAACTCAACTTTTTCAGGTAATGCTACAACTCTACCTTTAAAGTTTTCTTTATCTAATTCTAACCACTCTGGAACAGTTCTAAGGTCTTTATTTTCTAAATTCTCTTTAAATACTGGAGAGTTTTTACTTTTTTCCCTTAATTCTATAACATCTCCAACATCCACCTGATAGGCAGGTTTGTTAACTCTTCTGCCATTAACTAAGAAGTGTCCATGTACAACCATTTGTCTAGCCTGTCTTCTAGTTTTTGCAAATCCTAGTCTATAAACAACATTATCAAGTCTTCTCTCTAAAAGTTGTAATAATATTTCCCCTGTATTTCCACCTTTATTACCTGCAATTCTTGCCGCTTCGTCAAAATATCTTTTAAACTGTCCTTCCCTTAAACCACCGTATAAATATCTTAATTTCTGTTTTTCTTGAAGACGGATTGCATAATCAGAAAGTTTTCTCTTTCTACCTTGAGTTCTACCGTGTTGTCCCGGTGGAAAGTTTCTTTTATTAAAAGCTTTTAAACTTCCTCCAACAAATACACCCAATCTTCTGCTAACTCTTGTTAATGGACCTAAATATCTACCCATAGATTAAACCCTCCTTTTAGCTGGTGGTCTACAACCGTTGTGAGGTATAGGAGTAACATCCTTTATTACCTTAACATTTAAACCTGCCGCCTGAATAGTTTTTATAGCAGTTTCTCTTCCAGCACCTGGTCCTTTTACCCAAACTTCAACATCTTTCATTCCAAATTCATCTATTGCCCTTTTTGCCGCTTTCTCCGCAGCTTTCTGTGCTGCATAAGGAGTTGATTTTCTTGTACCTTTAAATCCTTCCGTTCCACCTGAAGCCCAGGTTAAAACATTACCTTCCTTATCAGTTATTGTTATGATTGTGTTATTAAAAGTTGCCTGAATATGTGCAATTCCATAAGGAACAGTTCTTTTAACTTTTTTCTTACCACCTTTTTTTCTTCTTGCCATATTTCCAAAATCCTCCTAACCTATTTTTTCTTAATTCTTCCTGTAGCTTTTCTTCTAGTTCTAGCATTAGTTTTTGTTCTTTGACCTCTAACAGGTAAACCTAACCTATGTCTAATTCCCCTATAACAACCTATGTCCATAAGTTTTTTTATGTTAACTGCAACTTCTCTTCTTAAATCACCTTCAACTTTGTAGTTCTGCTCTATAAACTTTCTTATAGTATTCAACTCATCTGGTGTAAGTTCACCAACTCTTTTCATACCATCAATACCAGTTTTTTCTAAAATTTCTTTTGCTCTAGTCTTACCAATTCCGTAGATATAAGTTAAAGCTATTTCTAACCTTTTTCTGTCTGGTAAATCTACACCTGCAATACGAGCCATTTAAAAACCTCCTTAACCTTGTCTTTGTTTATGTTTAGGATTTTCACAAATAACCATTACTTTACCTTTCCTTCTAATTATTCTACATTTTTCACATCTCTTTTTTACAGATGCTCTTACCTTCATTATTAAAAACCTCCATTTGTTCTATACGAAGAAAATTTAAAATTCATTAAACAGTATAAAACAAAATAATATTATAATATGTTTTCTCCCAATTTTAAAATATAACGATAATAAAGATAGGTAGACAAACAAATTTAGTTTGAAGGAAAAATTATAGTCTGAAAACAATTCTTCCTTTTGTTAAATCATATGGAGATAATTCTACTCTTACCCTATCTCCGGGAAGTATTCTTATAAAATGTAGTTTCATCTTCCCTGAAACATGGGCTAAGACCACATGATCAGAATTGTCTAATTTAACTTTAAAATGTGCGTTAGGTAAAGCTTCTATAACTTCACCTTCAACAACAATAGCTTCTTCTTTTTTTCCACTAGAAGCTTTTTTCTTCTTTTTTCCCATACTTACTCCTTTTGAATAAATTGTTATTTTAGTATTATAATACACTCTTTTTAATATACAAGTTGGTATATTAGTTAAATGTAATTAAGAATTTAAAATTTTATTATTAAATATTTAAACTTTAGAAAGTAAAATTCTAGATTTTAATAACTCCTTTGTGTATTCAGATTTAGGAGTGTTAAAGATTTGAAATACATTCCCTTCCTCAACAATCTCACCATCTTTAAGAACTATTACTCTGTCAGCCACTTCAGCAACTACACCGAAATCATGAGTTATTAACAGTATTCCCAAGTCTAACCTTTCCTTAAGTCTTAAAAATAATCTTAGTATGTATGCAGATACTGTTATATCTAAAGCTGTGGTAGGCTCATCAGCAAGTAAAACTTTAGGAGAGTTTACAATAGCCATAGCAATAGCTACTCTTTGTTTTAAACCTCCTGACAACTCAAATGGATACTGATTAAATCTCTTTTCAACATCAGGAATTTGAGCTTCTTTCATTACCTTTAAGGCTAATGTTTTTGCATCTTCCTTTGAAATATCTTTTCTATGGGCTAAAATTGTATCAACAATTTGTTCCCCAACTGTTATTATTGGATTTAACGCTGTGGACGGTTCTTGAAATATCATAGATACTTTGTTTCCTCTAATCTCCCTCAACTCTTTTTCAGTTAAGTTCAAAAGATTTATTTTTTTATTGTCATCATACAGATATATTTCTCCATCAATTAAAAAATTTTTATTTAAAAGACCTAAAATGGAGAAACAGGTGATACTTTTTCCAGAACCTGATTTTCCTATAAATGCTAAAATTTCATTTGTATAGATATTAAAGGATATACCATTTAAAATTATTTTTTCTCTGTTTTCTTCTTTATAGATAACGGTTAAATTTTTAACTTCTAAAACTTTCTGTTTCATTTTCAAAAAAAGAAAGAGCCAAAAGGCTAGAATTATTATTTCTTTAATACTTCTATCATTTTATATAGTAAATCTGTTGGTATAGCACCACCTATAGCAATTCCTTCAGGGAATATAATCATAGGTGTCCCCCTTAGATTTACAGATTTAGCAAAAGCTTTATGTTCAGATATTATTTTCTCTCCTTTTTCATTCCCTTTACTTAGTTCAGATAAAGTAGAGCTATCCCTTTTAGATACTGCCTGAAAACTTTTATCTAGAATTTCTCTTCTCTTTTCCATACTTGATTGGCTAGCTATATTCTCCGCTATACCTTTCGCATATGGATGGAATGGTAAAGGAAATAATATAATTTCAAATTTAACATCTTTATCTTTTTTAACAATTTCTTTTATACTTTCGTGTAATTTAGCACAGAATGGACATTCAGGGTCTGATATTACATAAACTGTGTATTTTGCATCTGGATTTCCATAAATTATAGTTCCTTCTTTAGGTATGTTTTTCAAATCAACAACCATAAGTTGGGCAATATTACTACCTAATACTTTCTTTAATTCTTCAAACTTTTTCTCTCCTAATTTTTTCTTTAACAGTTCTAACTTTTCTTTTTGAGCTTCTAATTGATACTTAACCATAGTTTCTCTAGTTAAATCTCTTTTAGACTGTATATCTATCATACTACCTATAATTGCATACTGTAGCTTACAATCTAAATATACAACTGCATATCTTCCACCAGCTTTTATTATTACTTTGTATAGACCATTTATTGGGGATTTATCAATTTTTACAACTTCTAAATTTCCGAACATAGATAAGGCTTGTTTAACTTTATCTTTACTTACCATACTGGCAGGTAAACATTCTCCAGCATTTACAGATTTTGGAGTAGGCTCTGCCTCTGCTTTTCCTTTTTTACTTTCTTCATTACATGAGCTTACTAAGGATATAGCTAAAGATAAACTTACAGCGGTTGTTAATATTTTCTTTAGTTTCATAAATAAAACTCCTCCATAATAAAATTAAGTATTTAGAATATATAATAAACCAAATCAGGTTAAAGTATTAATTTCTTAAAAATTCTCCTTTATAACTTCCCTTAAACTTTCAATAAATATTTCATTTTCCTCAGGTTTACCTATAGATACTCTTAAACAATTTTCCATATATGGAATATGGGACATATTTCTAACTAATACACCTTTTTCTATCAATTTTCTGTGGATTAAATCACCGTTAGGAGTTTTTATTAAAATAAAGTTTGCATCAGATGGATAAACTTTTATTTCATTAATTTTAGATAACTCATTTATTAATTTATCCCTTTCAATTTTAATCCTATTTATATTTTCTCTTATAATATCTAATCCTTCTGTCAAAACAACTTTAGCAATCACCTGTGTAGGATAAGTTATGTTAAATGGAAGTCTTCCTTTATTTATTTCCATAGCTATATCTTCTCTAGCTATTAAAACTCCCAATCTTATACTTGCTAAACCAATTTTAGACATTGTTCTTAAAACGACTAAATTATCTTCATTCAAAGCTTCATTTAAAAAACTTTTTTTATCTGAAAAGTCTATGTAAGCTTCATCGACGACCACAAAAACATTTTGGTCTACTGTATATCTTATTAAATCAGAGTTAAAACTATTCCCAGTTGGATTGTTCGGAGATGCATAAAATATGATGTCAACATTCCTTTCTAATGCTTTATCTATTTCTCCCTTTACTAAATCAAAATTTTCATTTAATCTAAACTCTACTTTATCCCTTCCAATTGTATCAGCGGAAACTTGATACATAGGAAATGTAGGTATAGGATAGGCTATCGGTTTTTTTAAATCTCCTATAGTGTTTATTAAAAGTTGAATTAATTCATCTGACCCATTACCAAAAACGAGATTATTCTCATTAACTCCATAAATATCTGCCAAAATTTCCCTTAGCTCAGTTATATTTGGGTCAGGATACCTTTGGAATGGAATTTTTCTTATTTCTTTTGAAATTTTTTCTTTCAAATCTTCTGGTAAATCAAATGGGAGCTCATTAGAAGATAATTTAACTTTACATGGAGTTGTCTCTGTTTTATAACTTTTGAGCTTTTTTAACCTGTTCAGGAACATTTTAAACCTCATAAGGTTAATAAGATTAACGATTAAAGATTATATAATTTTTTGAGTTGATAGATACATTTTAGATTTAAATTGTGAGGGAGGGTGACGGGACTTGAACCCGCGACCCCAAGGGCCACAACCTTGTGCTCTACCGACTGAGCTACACCCTCCATAAAAGAAAATATTTAATTAAGCGGAGGGGGAGGGATTCGAACCCCCGGAGGGCTGTTAACCCTCGGGTGATTTCAAATCACCTGCCTTCGTCCGCTCGGCCACCCCTCCAGGATATTAGCAACTTAAGATAACAACAGGTTACAGTTGATAATTATAAGAAAAAAAGAGAGGAAATGCAAGATTAATTCCTCATTAACTCTCTCGTCCAGATATACTTATCAGCAGCTTCAGGACCTTGTCCTACAACTTGCATCCAACCTAAAAAGTCAGGTATCCAGTCAAAAACTATATAAGCTACTGTAAATAAGATATAACCTATCCAGAACAACATCCACCAAGTTGGAACTGCATCAGTCATATAAGTAATTTTATCTACTGCTTTTGTATTTTCTAAATGTCCAGCCATTAGTATTTACCTCCTTCTTTTTCGGCTTTTACAATTTTATCTTCTAAATCTAAAATTTCATACTTAGGACCTTCTATATCTTTAAAATCTCCCTTCAAATATGAATAGATAAATAATGCTAGCCAACCTGTTAAACTGATTACATATGCTATAACTTCAACTAAAAACCCTTTTAATTCAGAACCTGCCATACCAGCTTCAAGATAAGCAACTGTTCTAACTGCAATGATTGTCCCTACTACAAATAAGAATATAAACAGGATTAAAAGAGCAACTGTTTTCTGTGTAATTCTCATTTTAAACCTCCTTTAAGAAGGGATTTTAAGGGAAATCCCAAAAACCCATATTTTAAAATTATTTAGCTTCTGCAAAATTCTTTTCTGTATTTTCTTTTACTTTAGCAGAGTTGGAAGCTTTTACATTAATTCTAAAATCTTTAGGTGGTTTAACTTCCCAAGAACCTAACCACATTATATAAGTTAATAAACTTAAACCTCTTTCATTTGGAACAATGTTTCCTTTACTATCCTTAGTGTAATACCATGGGTATGGTGGCATATTTGTTCCAGGTGAGGTGTACTTAGGATTATATAAGTGTGCTGCCTGCCATCCAACATTATGAACAGCAGCTTCCCTTATTAAGTCAGGTCCAACTCTTTTTGTACCCCATAAAACAGGTGCCTGTAATTCGTTATTATATTCAGAAGGGTACGAAACTGTGTTTGAAACTCCCGGAATACCAAATCTTAAAGTTTCGTTAGATACAGGTCTAACCATTTGGGAGTGGCAGTTCCAACATCCTTCAGCAACATACCATCTATGCCCAATTCTTAATGCTTTAGCTAAAGTTTTACCGTTTGGTTTACATTCACTTTCAGGTATTTTTTTAGCTCCGCTGAAGCTTTCTTCATACTGACAGAATTTTTTGAATGTTTCAGGATAATATCTAGCCAACTTTTTAAAGTCTGACCATGCAGTAGAGTTTCTAGATATTGCCTCCGCTGCTAAATCTTCAACTGATTTTTTGGGAATATCCTTTAAAACGAACATCGGTAATGCCCAAGATATGAAGTCAGCAAATAGGAAAAATAGTATTCCAGCCACTAAAGCAACGAAGGCGAACCTTTCCATCTTACCCATTATCTATATACCTCCATCTTCCTTTATTGTTTTGTAAAAGGGAAAAAAGAGGGAGAAAACACTCCCTTCCCCTTTATCTTTGATTAAGTTTCCGTTCTTAGTTCAGCAGATAATCCAGTTTTAGCAGTAGCAGTTTTCCAGAAGTTTAACGCGTACATTAATAATCCAGTTATCATCATTATTCCAGCTATACTTCTGAAGTACCAGAATGGTTTAGAGAAGTTAACGCTATCAATCCAAGGGTTTAATCCTATCCAGTCAAATCCTTGAACTAAACCACCAGCAGTTAGGTCAAAGAACATTGATAAAACACCTATCATTAATAACCAGTAGGCACCTTCAGATAATCCTTTAGAATACATAGTTTCTTTTCTGAATAATCTAGGCCAGATATATTCAGCCATTCCTAAAACCCATAATCCGAATGTACCGAACATTATTAGGTGTGCGTGTCCAGTAACCCAGTCTGTGAAGTGGATAACTTTTTGGAATGTTAATGTAACGTGGAATGCACATTGGAAACATGTAATCCAGTAGAAGATAGCTCCTGTGTACATATATCTTAATGGAACATTGTATTTTAGCTGTTCTGCAGAACCTCTTAAAGTCATCATAAAGTTAATTAAAACTGAAGTAACTGCAAACTCAACTGCAACAGTTGCAAATACTGCTGAATACTGTGCAAACATTGGTATTGGAGACCATAAGAAGTGGTGAACTCCATTCATTGGATAGAAGAATGCTAATCCCCAGAAACCTAATAAAGATAATCCGTGTGACCACATAGGTTTTTTCATAATAACAGGTACAAAGTAATACATTAATCCCCAAGCAACAGGTGTAACGTATAATCCAACTAAGTCGTGGATAAATGTTGATTGGACTGCTCCTGCACCAGAACCTACAGCCCAAAATCTAGGTATCATATTACCCATAAAAACGACTAGTGGTGTCCAAACTAACATTGCAGAGATATACCAACCTGCAACGTATAAAGGTCCTCTTTGAGATGCTTTAAATAAAGGTGCTCCAAATTGCATTAGATGTAGTAATAACCAGAAAACTATTATAGGGTCTAACCACCAAGGAGTTTCTCCCCATTCAACGTTGTCAGCCATTCCTAAGAATAAAACACCTATAACTGTTATTAAAACTGCCGCCTGTAATGCGAAGAACATAAACCATCCAAGCTTATCACTTAAAATTCTATATCCAGTAAATCTTGGTACTGCCCAGTATAAGAGACCTGTGAACATGTTTACTAGGAAACCGTACGCTGCTCCTGCAGTGTGTATCATTCTAACTCTTCCGGGAGATAAGAACTCTATTCCTACAAATGGATAAATATCATCAAGCTGTAGAGAATAGAGAAATCCCATTGTAGCAACGATAATGAAGAACACTAACCCCATAGCAACATGGGCTTTAACTAGCCCATAGTTAACAAGGTTTTGTAACTCTTGGCTATTTGTAGCCATTTTAAACCTCCTTTAATTATTTGTTTTTATTCATTAAATAAGCAATGTAAGAAACTAATGCCCATCTGTCTTCCTCAGATAAATAAGAGAATGATGGCATTGGTGAACCTTCCAATCCTACAGTTAGAACTCTAAATGTGTCTTCAGGTTTTGGACCTTCTGCTCTAACAGGATATGTTAAGTCTGTAGGTGGAACAGGTAAAGTTGATGCTAATGGTCCATCTCCCTCTCCCTTTTCACCGTGACAAGCTGTACAGTTTTGTGCGTATAGGTTTTTACCTCTTTCAATCATTTCAGGAGAACCGAAATTAGCAGGTCTTTTAATATCTTTGTAAACAGACTGACATTTTTCAGGGTCAGGTTGCCCTTTAGCCCATTTGTCTCTAGCAAAGTGTTTGATATAAGCTATAACTGCCCTTTTTTGAACTTCAGGAACGAGCTTAAAGGATGGCATTGGAGTTTGTGGTAGTCCCCAATTTAAAATTCTCATAAAATCTTCGTCTGTAGGTAAACATCCTTCAGGTGTTGACTTCCATCTGAAAACTGCAGTGTGGAAGTTTGGCGGTTTGTCTTTAAAGAATTTTGCCGCTTCAGTCTGACCATCACCATTTGGACCGTGACAACCTACACAGAACTTGTTATAAACTTTCCTTCCAGCTTCTTCCTGAGGCGTTAAATCTGCTTCCTTCTTAGCTTGAGCAGGTTTAGACGAATAGATATGTAGTAAACCGTAAACGAACAACGCCGGGAAGAAGAAGAATAAAATCCATCTTATTGCTGCATTTTGTCCCATAGAGAAAACCTCCCTTAGTATAAAAATTTTTTATTTATTTTACACCTGAAAAATTCAATATATCCATATTTTTAAATATCAATTCTAATGATTTATCGTTGGTTAGTAAAACTTTACCTTTATTATAAATTTTTAATATTTTTTTTATTGGATTTCAAGTATAAATATATTTTAAATCATTGATTTTATTCGGAAATGTGATAGCGCTCTTGATATAGCTTTAATAGATTATCTACTATAACAACTATTATAGGAGCTAAAAATATCCCAAGGAAGCCGAACAGATTTAATCCTCCTAGGATTGCAAAGAATAAGACTATAGGATGTATATCTGTTTTATCTCCTATAACCCAAGGTTTTATAAAGTTATCAACCATGGATATAACAGCAATTCCCCAAAGTGTAAACAGAATTCCTTTTATAATATTACCCGTTAAAAATATGTATATTGCTAAGGGACCCCATACTAAAGATGCACCACCTATAGGTATAAATGATGCTATGAACGTTAAAAATGCCCAAAATATACTAAATTCTATGCCTGCAACTAGATAAGCTATAAATCCAAGTATAGATTGGGCTATTGCTGTTAAAACTGAACCTAAAACAACTCCCTGTATAGCTTGATAGGTTTTATAAACTATGAAGTTTTTATCCTTGTCAGATAGGGGAATTAATCTGTAAATTTTGTAATAAAATTTTTTACCATCTTTGAATAGAAAAAATATAAGTAACAGCATTAAAAATATACCTACAATTATAACTGCTACATTTAAAAGTATCATTCTACTTTGGTCTAAAATAAATTTGAAAATACTACTTGCATAACTTTTAATAATTTCTTCAAACTGGATAATTTTTGTATTATCAATGTTCTCTAAATATTTTGAAAATTTGTCTGCAAAAGGAATGTTTTTAAGAATGTATTCAAATAAATTTCCCTGTGAAACTAAACCTATAAATTTGGGATACAAAATTAATGTTTGATTGGTTATAAATATAATAAGGAATATTGATGGAACAATTATAAAAAGGAAAACTAATAAAGTACATACAAATGCTAAAAGATATTCATTTTTTATATATTTAGATAATCTTTTTTGAACTGGATAAAGAATAACAGTTATTAAAACAGATATAATTATCAGTTTTAGAAAAGGTCTAAATATAAGATAACTAAGGAATAATGAGAATAATAGAAAGGAAAAGAAAAAAATATCGCCTATTTTTCCTTGTTTAAAAGGCTCCAATTAGTCTTCCTTCTTTAATGCTCCAGCTAGGAATGCGGCTCCAGCAGTTATTGCAGACATTATAAGAACTATTATAAAAGGTATCCATGGCTCCATCTTTTCTTCCTCCCGATAGTAAATAAATTTTTTACTCAATATAAATCAATAAGATTTTTAAATCAAGTTTGTGTATAGCTTTAGTATAAGGATTTACAAATCTTTAAACTTTACAAGATAATAAATTTTTCCACAAAACTCTAAGTCAGAAGTTAATTTTAAAGCATAGTTGAGACTGTTAGAGAAAACAAATGAACCGTGTTTCTTTATAAGAAAAATATTTTTTTTACTTTTCTTTAACTCTTTAACGAGCCTATTGGCTAACTCTTCAGAACCACTGGCATTTATTACATCTATAATTGGAACGTCATTTATAAAAAGTTTTCCTTCATTATCTATAGGACTAAATTTTTCTTCTAAAAAAAATGTTAATGCAGTTGCATATACAGGATGGGCGTGTATTATAGCCTTATAATCTGAGTTTTTATAAATTGCTCTGTGGACTATTAATTCGCTAGAGGCTATTTTATCGTAAACACTCTCTTCAAAAACAGGCACTTTAACAATATCATCTCTGTCTAAAAAACCTAACATCTTTCCAGTTTTTGTAATGTATATATAATCTCCATCTCTAACACTTATATTACCTGCATGGCTGTTAACTAATCCTTCCTTATATAAAACTTTTCCCGTAAAAATAATTTCATCAATAATATCTTTATTTTCCATCATATTATCCATTTAATAATTTGTAAGAGAATAAATTTTACAAGAAAAGAAAGGCTTTTGTTTGATATTATAATTATTAAAAAATATAAAAAGGAGTAATGAGTTATGTCTAAAAAGGCTATGAGAGTTCAAAGATTTGTTATGGGTAGTATGCTTTTAGTAGCATTGTTATTCTTTCTATTAGATATGAAAACTGTAAGCTTATTCATAATAGGTTTTATGATATTTATGCTTTATCTATCAGCGTTTACTGGATTTTGTCCATCAGATGCCATATTTGAAAAGTTATTCGGAGAGAAAAAGAGTAGCTAAATGAGATTTTTACATATAAGTGATACACATTTAGGATATAGACAGTACGGCTTATTAGAGAGAGAACAGGACTTTTTAGATGTTTTCAACGAAGCTATAGATATTGCTATTAATAAAAATGTAGATTTTATAATTCATACAGGGGACTTCTTCCATACATCTAGACCATCAAATAAAACTATTATTGATAGTATAAACTTACTGAAAAAATTAAGTGATAAAAATATTTCTATGTTTTGTATTCCCGGTAATCACGACAGGGGTAATAGTGTAAAGGATATATCACCTTTACAGATTTTGGAAAATTTCGGTTTAAAGCTTATAAACTCAGGTGTGAAAGAGTTTAACGGTATAGACATTATAGGTGTTAAGTATATACCAAAAACTGCACTTAGAAAGTTAAACGGATTAAAGGTTGCATTGGAAAAACTCCTTGAAAAGAGTAAACAGGATTACAAAATCTTAATGTTACATCAAGAGTTTTATCCTTACTTTTTAGATAGTAAGTTAATGTTAGATGAAGAAATACCGATAGAATACAACTACACAGGAATTGGACATTATCATATAGCGGAAGAACCTATCAAAAGAGATAATAACTCTTACATAGTCCATATAGGCTCAACAGAGTTTACAGCTTATAACAAAAATGAAGAAAATAAATCTAAGTTTGTTGCTTTAGTAGATATTAATTTGGATAAAACAGATATTAGATATATAGAATTAAAGAAAAGGAGAAGGTTTTTATATAGATTTTTAGATGACAACAATATAGATGAGGAATTAGATAGACTTAATAATGAAATAGAAAAAATAAACGATACGTCTGATAAAAAGCCTATAGTTATACTAAAAGGAGAATTTAAAAAGTTATCCCAAGATAATGTTTTAAAACTTTTAAAAGAAAAAAATATTGATGTTGATAACGGTAGAATTTTATACTTGAAAAATATGTTTATATTTCCATCAAATAGTTTAGATTATAAAGGAGAGATATTTAAGTCTGAAGATGAGATTATAAAAAATTGCTTAACGGAGTATTTAAAAGAGGATTTAGAACTTAAGGATAAGTTGTTAGATTTAATAAATACATTAAAATCTTTTGATGATTTAGATACTGTAAAAGTATACTTAAAGGAAAATCCTGAAGTAATAGAGAATTTGATTAAATGACGTTAAAAGATTTTAAATGATTAGCTGTTTTGTATTAAGTTATCATTTATTAAAGTTCAACAAACTATTAATTTTATTAGAAACTTTTATTTGACCCGATTACAACTGGCTGGTTAAATAAAATTTAATTCGGTAATTAAAAAGCACATTAATTTAAGCCTAGATAATTTTATAATTTTTTAACTTTAACCTACTATCAATTTTCATTATTTACATTAAATTTAATTCCGAAATGGACGCTAAATTAAGCTAAATTTCAAACTTTATAATTTTGACTTTACCAAAACCGTAATTTGTTAGTTTACCGATACTGAAAGTTTGGACTAACTCAAACACATACCATATAGGTGATAAATCTCCTTCTATTAAAAATTCCCCTTTAAAAAATTTGTGATTATCAAACTTTTCAATTTCATTATTTATCATAAAATCTTTGTATTCAAAACTTTTCCAATTTAAAACTTTAAAATCTAATTCAGATAAAAAATGTGTTAAAGAAATATCTTTACCTGTTAAACTTTTAACCCTTTCCGAAAATAAAGAAAATAATAAAAATTTTATAAAATCATTACTAGGTTCATCTGAATATTTAAAATCAACAAAAGTTGGATAAATTTTAATTTTTATTTTTCTAACTCCTGACCTTAAATTTAAGAACTCATTTATGTCATATTTTGGGAAAGGTTTTAAAAGGTCTAACTTCTCTAATGTATCCGAAAAGATATTGTATCCATAGACTTCTTTATAAATAAGGTTTTTAAAATTTGGGTCTTTACATACCCCCTGAATTGCTTCTAAAAATATACGAAAACTATCAACTCCTTCGTTTAACATTACAAAATCTATTTTAAATTTTTTATCTTCTTCCAATTCTTCCATTAAGTATTTTGGAGATGTAATAAAAAGGTTTGGTCTTTTGTACCATAAATCGTAAAAAAAGTATTTGGGAAATATGCATATATCTTTAAGATAGCATTCTTTACATATTCCATTTTTAAATGAGCATACTTTTACCTTAAATCTTTCTTCTATAGTTTTAATAAAATAAAAAATAAACTGATTGTCGATATATACCCTCTCCCTTATTTTAAAGAAAACCCGAAAAATACTAAAGTAATACATTAAGTTGTATATTCCGCATTTATTTCAACATACTTATAAGTTAAATCTGAAGTGTAATATTTCCAGTTTGAAGAACCTCTATTTAAAATTAATTTTATTTTTATTTCTGAATTCCTTTTTAAATAATCCTCTGCTTTTTTTCTATCAAACTTTATAGGTTTTCCGTCATAAATTAAAAACTCACCTATAAATAGTTTAACTTTAGAAAAGTCTATATCTAAATGTAATTGACCTACCGCAGATAGTATTCTTCCCCAGTTTGGATCGTTTCCAAACATTGCAGTTTTAAATAAGTTTGATACAGCTATACTTTCACCTATTTTTTTAGCTTCTTCATTAGATTTTGCATTTCTAACATCAATCTCAATTAATTTTGTTGCACCTTCACCATCTTTAACAATCATTTTAGCCAGTTTTAAAGCTACACTGTATAAAGGTTTAACGAGTAAATCTTTGTTTTCCTCCGTTATCTCAATATCACTTTCACCTGTGGCAACAAATAAAACACTATCATTTGTACTTTCACATCCGTCAACATCAATAGAGTTAAAGGTTTTTTCTAAGATGTCTTTGGTTATCTCATCTAAAAGCGGTTTTGATATTTTAACATCCGTAAATATATATGCTAGCATTGTTGCCATAGATGGATGTATCATCCCAGCACCTTTAGATATACCTTTAACAAAAAAGCTTTTTCCGTTAACTTTTATTTCTTCTTCAGCATACTTTGGAAAACTGTCTGTTGTCATTATAGCCTTTGCTGATAACTCTAAATCCCAATCCTGTAAATTGTCTATAGCTTTGTTTATTCCTTTTCTAACTTTATCCATAGGTAATTGGACACCAATTATTCCAGTTGAGAAAACTAATACCTCTTCTGACGGTATATTAAATTTATCTGCAACTATTTTTGCCATCTCTTCTGCGTTTCTTAAACCTTCTTCTCCAGTTGCCGCATTCGCATTTCCACTGTTAACAACTATAGCTGATATTTTTTTCTGTTTTTCCCTAATTTCCCTGTCGTATATAACAGGTGCCGCCGCCAATGAATTTTGGGTAAGGTAAACAGAATATACAGAAGGTTTAAACTTCATAACTAAGATGTCTAATTGACCTGATGGCTTTATACCAGCTTTAGCAACGCCAGACTTTATTCCCAATTTACTCTCCGCCTAATTTTTTAATATCGGTTAAAAGGTCGGCAAACCAAAAGATATAAATTTACCGACCTAGGTTTAAAAATTTATTCTCCTTTTTCTAAAAACTCTCTAATTCTTTTTTCCATTAAATCTTTTAAATATAACTTTCTTATTTTAAGTCTTTCTTGCTCTGCTTCAAGTTTAGGGTCAGGTGGAAAATGTTTTTCTAACTTGTGGACTTTCCATTTTAACTCTTTGTGTTCTTCATACCAGCTTCTGAAATCGTCATCGGTTTCTAATAATTTTTGGATAGCTTCTTCTCTAGTCATATTCCTTCTCCCTTAAAATTTTTCATATTATTTAATTAATAATAAGCAATAATTTTTATTTTTGAAAGATTTAAGTTTACATAGCATTATCTTTCAAATGAGTATGCCTTCCGATTTTAAGTTTTTATAATAAAGAGATGATTTAAAAAGATTTGAGTTTTCATATTTATCCTTACTGATAACAACTAATCCAAAAACCACATCGTACTTTAGCTCTATTTCTGTAGCTATATCAATTATTTTATATTTTAATTCTTCAGTAAAATTTGGAATAACAACTAAAAGGTCTATATCACTCTCGCTACTATAATCACCTTTAGCCTTTGAACCGTAAAATATAACTTTTGCATTTGGATTTAAATATAAAATTTCCTTTTTCCTTTTTTAATTCTAATATAGCTTTTATTTCCTTATTTGTAAGATATTTAAAAATATTTCTATTACTCATCGTATTAATTATATTAAAAATTCTATTATCAATTTTCTAATGGATTTTTTATTGACCGAGATTATTCAAAAACAATCGTTTAAATTAATAATAACTATTATTTATAGATAGGTGAAGTTATGAAATACATAAAGTTAACGCTAATACTATTTGGTTTATCCTTTATTGTTTATCCTATAACTTCTTGCTCAGCCACAGATAAAAATATTAAAACTGTTAATAAAGAATATACTAGAATTGAAGGATTAGTGGAAAGAATGGGAGATGATATATTTATAACAGTTAATCCTGATTGTAAATGTAGAAAAAGTTATAAAGTTATTGGAGATAAAAAAGAAGAATTGAAAAAAGTTATAGGTATGTTTGTGGAAGTGGAAGGCTATGTTAAATCCTTTACTCCGTGGAATGGTGAGATTGAAGTTAAAAAGATATTTTTACTAGAAAGATAATAAAACTTAAATTACGAATGGATTAATTTCGTTATTAAATTGGAGTCGATTTAAAAATCTCTATATTATTTTGTTGGTGATTGCTGATATATTCCAAATTAGTAAATTTAGTAAATTAAACTTTAATTTAAATCAGCGTTTTAAATCAGTTTTGGTAAAAAAATTTATTGTTAATTTAAACTTTAATACTACAGTATAAAAAATACTACAGTATAAAAAAAGAAAAAAAGAGAAAAGAATTTATTCCTCTTCTTTAGATACAGGGTTAAATTTTAAAAATTCAGGGTTATTTGATACAGTTTCCTGAACTCCTTGGGATATTCTATAGGCACAGAATGAAGGACCACACATTGAACAGAATTTCGCAGATTTATAACCCTCCTGTGGTAAAGTTTCATCGTGATACTTTCTAGCAGTTTCAGGGTCTATAGCCAACTCAAACTGTTTCTCCCAATCAAACTCGTATCTAGCTTTAGACATTGCGTCATCCCATTCTTTAGCTCCCTTTCTATGTCTAGCTAAATCTGCTGCGTGTGCCGCTATTTTATATGCAATTAATCCCTGTTTTACGTCTTCAGGGTTTGGTAATCCTAAATGTTCTTTAGGTGTAACGTAGCATAACATTGCCGCTCCATACCATCCTGCCATAGCCGCTCCAATTGCTGAAGCTATATGGTCATAACCGGGGGCTATATCTGTAACTAACGGTCCTAAAACATAAAAAGGTGCTCCATTACATATCTCTTGTTGCATTTTAATATTCATCTCTATTTGATCCATTGGAACGTGACCCGGTCCTTCAACCATAACTTGAACGCCTTTTTCCCAAGCTCTCTTAGTTAACTCTCCCAATACTCTCAACTCTGCAAACTGTGCCTCATCTGAAGCATCGTTTATACAACCGGGTCTTAATCCATCTCCCAATGAAAAAGTAACGTCATATTTTTTGAATATATCGCAAATCTTATCAAAGTTTGTATACAATGGGTTTTGTTTTCCGTGGACTGTCATCCACTCAGCTATAATTGAACCACCCCTTGATACTATTCCCATCAATCTATGATTAACTAATGGCAGATGTTCCCTTAATAAACCTGCGTGAATTGTCATATAGTCAACACCTTGTTGTGCTTGGAGCTCAATAATATCTAAAATATCTTGCTCTGTTAACTCTTCTACTGTTCTAACTTCCTTTAAAGCTTGATAGATAGGAACTGTACCTATAGGAACTGGTGAGTTTGCTATTATAGCCTCCCTTATTTCGTTTAGGTTTCCTCCTGTGGATAAATCCATAACAGTATCAGCTCCATACTTAAGTGCAACTCTTAATTTTTTAAGCTCTGTTTCAACGTTAGATACTACCGCAGAATTACCTATATTTGCATTAACTTTACATTTTACTGCAATACCTATTCCCATAGGTTCCAATTCATAATGGTGAATATTTGCAGGAATAACTAATCTTCCCTCTGCAACCTCTTTTCTTATAAGCTCTGCAGGTAAATCTTCTCTTTTAGCAACATATTCCATCTCTGGTGTTATAATTCCTTCCCTTGCATAATCCATCTGGGTTTTTCCATAGGTTGTACTTCTAGGAACTCTATATTTGCTCATTTTTAAAACCTCCTATAGTTGACTTTGTTAGACTTAGGATTTAGACAAATTATAAATTAATTAATAGATTAAAAAAGTGATTATATATCATAAAGTTAAAGTTTTAATACCACTCAATAATTTCAAATGTTATAGGTATTTCAACCATAAAGTTATCCTTTGGTGGATATTTATGATACTTTCTTACAAACTTAGGGACATATTCTTTTATTATACGGATAGCACCTTCATCTAAAACATTATATCCACTGCTTATAATTATCTTTATACTCTTTTCATCTACCGTTCCGTCTCTATTAATTTTAAATCTTACTATTAAGCTACCTTCCAATCTTAATCTTTTAGCCATTGGTGGATATAAATCTTTCCTTCTAGCTAAATTATTTAAATATTTATTTAATTCTCTTATATATTCGCTAACGTCAACATCCTTTTTAATCTCTTCTTCTACATTATCCTTCTTACCTAGCTCAAATATACTTTCTTTTCCTGCTAAATTGCTTATAGATAATTTCCTATTAACTTGTGTTGTATTAGTATTATCTTCAGCTTTAGCTAAATTATTATCTGTCTTATTTAAGTTATCATTTAAAACCTTCTCTTCTTTTTTATTAACTTTTTCCTTTTTTACAACCTTCTTAACAATTTTTTTTGTTGTTGTTTTTTTCTTAACTTTCCCCACTTTAGATAATTTTTTAACTTTTTTAGGAACTTTTTTTTTCTTTACAGATTTCCTTTTTATAAATTTATTT
>QNZF01000042.1 GCA_003978485.1 Persephonella sp. | reverse complement strand
CTTGCCAGTTTCACCAGCTTACTGTCAATAACTCCTTTAACACGACTTGTAGCTTACAGTGGTTTGGTAGAAGTATCAGCAATAAAGCTCAAAAAACTAATCAGATGGATAGATTTACACGATTATAGATATGGATAGATGGAACGGTTTATGGAAAGATATATTACAGAGTTTGACACATCAAAAATAAAAAATATTAAAGTTGATACTGTTATTGTAGGTATAGGTCTTGCTGGTCTACGGGTTGCTTTAGAGTTAGATAAGTTGAATGTTAACTATCTAGTTATATCTAAAAACGATATAAAAATATCTAACTCTATTTTGGCACAGGGAGGAATAGCAGTAGCATTTTCTCCAGATGATACGCCACAAGAACATTTTGAAGATACAATTAGAAGTGGTAAAGGTTTATGTATAGAGGAAAATGTAAAAATTCTGGTTGATGAAGGTATACAGAGAGTTGGAGAGCTTTTAGAAGTATTTAAAGTAGATTTTGATAAAGATAAAAAAAATAGACCTTTGTTAACGAGGGAAGGAGCTCATACAAAACCGAGGATTATCCATTATAAAGATGAAACAGGAAAAAAAATAATAGAAGACTTATTCAGATACTTTAATAAAAAAAGAATTTTAGTAGGTTATCAGCTTGAAGAGATTTTTATTGAAGATAACAAGTTTATAGGAGCTTTATTTAAAAGAAATAATGAATATATAGTTATATATGCAAAATCTCTTGTATTAGCAACAGGTGGATACAGCCCTGTATATTTGAGAAATACATCAGCATATAAGAATAACGGAGATGTTTTAGGAATAGCTTTAAGGTCAGGTTTAATTCTAAAAGATTTAGAATTTGTCCAGTTTCATCCTACAGCACTTTATATAGAGGGTAATGAGGAGGAAGCACAACTTATATCTGAGGCAGTTAGAGGAGAAGGAGGAATACTAATAAATAGTGATGGGGAAAGGTTTATAGACGAGTTAAAAACTAGGGATGAAGTGGCAAGGGCAATATTTTTACAGTATCAAAAAGGTAAAAAGGTCTTTTTAGATATATCTCAAATAAAAAATTTTGAAAAAAGATTTTCAACTATAGCTAAGCTGTTAAAAGAAAAAGATATAAAAGATAAAATTCCTGTTAGTCCTGCAACCCACTACTCTATAGGTGGAATTGAAACAAACAGTTATGGTGAAACAAATGTTAAAGGTATTTTTGCTATTGGCGAAGTAGCTTGTACAGGAATTAACGGAGCAAATAGATTAGCCAGCAATTCTCTTTTAGAGTGTTTAGTCTTTGGATATAGGGTAGCTTTTTCAATTTACAAGTATAATCTTTTTACAGAAGAGCCTAAGGTAATAAAATTTGTTAACAGGACTAACAAAAAAGATTACTTGACTGAAGAAAAATTTGAAGAATATTTAGTTAAAATAAAAAAAATTATGTGGGATAAGGTATCTTTAATCAGGGACGAAAACGGTTTAAAAAATGCTTTAAATGATTTAGTTAATATTGAAAAAGAGATTTTTAAATATCATAATACTAGATATATAAAAGATATAGTTTTACTTTGTAAAGGTATTATTCTTTCGGCTTTAAATAGAAAAGAGAGCAGGGGAGCTCATTACAGAAAAGATTACCCCGTTGAAAGAGACAAGTATAAAAAACATACGAAGATTTATAAAAATTTAGAAATAAAATTGGAGGTTAGTTAGTCATTCAGGAATTAAGAGTTAACGAGAGAATAAGGGCTAGGGAAGTAAGATTAATTGACGAAAATGGTAAAAACCTAGGAATAGTTCCTCTTGAGGAAGCCTTAAAATTAGCAGAGGAGAGGGAATTAGACTTAGTGGAGATTTCACCACATGCCAAGCCACCTGTCTGTAAGATTATGGATTATGGAAAGTATAAGTTTGAGCAGAAGAAAAAGGAAAGGGAAGCTAAAAAGAAACAGAAGGCTAAAATGCAAAACGTTAAAGAAATTAAGTTTAGATTAAAGATTGAAAAACATGATTATGAAACAAAGGTTAAACATATAAGGGAATTTATAGAAGAAGGTGATAAGGTTAAAGTTTGGATATGGTTTAAAGGTAGGGAAAATGTTCATCCAGAGCTTGGTGAAAGGTTGGCAAACAGGATAATAGAGGATTTATCAGATATTGCTAAAGTAGAGAAGCCTCCTAAAAAGGAAGGTAGGAATATGATTTTTACATTAGTTCCTAAAAATCCTAAAAAAGATTGATAAAAGATGAAAAAAATCGTTATAGCCATCTTAGGTATACTTGCCTTTTTAATTTTTATAGTTGTTGTATTAAGATTTGTTGAAGCTAATACTCAAAAAATAGCCGTAATTTATGTAAATGGAGTTATAAGTGATTATGTTCCATATGTAAAAAAGATAAGTACAGCAAGAAAAAATAAAAGTATAAAAGCTGTAGTTTTAGTTGTTGACAGCCCCGGTGGTGCAGTAGGGTCTTCTCAGGAGATTTATAGGGCATTGGAAAAACTTAGGAAGGAAAAACCTCTAGTTGTTTCTATGGGGAACGTTGCGGCTTCAGGTGGATACTATATATCTGTTCCTGCAAATGTTATATATGCAAATCCGGGAACTATAACAGGTAGTATTGGAGTTATAATTCAGCATGTTAATGTTAAATCCCTTCTAAACAAGGTTGGTGTTAAAGTTGAGAATATAAAGAGTGGAAAAAATAAAGATATTCTCTATCCTAACAACGATTTAACCGATGAACAAAAAAAACTTTTAGAAGATACTATAAAGGATGTTTATGACCAATTTTTAGACGCTATAGTTAAGTACAGACCTATTAGAAAGGAAAAACTTAGGAAGTATGCAGATGGTCGTATATTCAGTGGAAGACAGGCTTTAAAACTGGGATTAGTAGATAAGTTAGGGAATGTTCAAGATGCTTTAGAAGAGGCTAGAAAGTTAGCAAATCTAAAAAAAGGTCAGTATCAGATTATAGAATTGACCGATGATAAAGGGTTCTTAGATAAACTTTTAGGTTCAGATTTAGGAGAAAAAATTAATAATCTGCTTAATATACAAAACACAGGTATATACTATCTAACCTCATTCTGACAGGTATCATAGCTATATGATAAGTATAAAATTTAATATAAATGTAAATCTAAGTAATTAGGAGGTTTTTAATATGCAAACTACTATTAATTTTTATGTAACAGACACAGCAGCTGAGGAGATTAAAAAGATTGCTGACCAAGAGAATATACAAAATCCTATTTTAAGAGTTAGAGTTGTTCCCGGTGGATGTTCAGGTTTTCAATATGCAATGGGATTTGACGAGAGCACAAACGAAAATGACCATATAATAGAGTTGTCAAATGGTGTAAAAGTCGCAATAGATGAGTTTTCTGCACCATACATAAACGGAGCTACTTTAGACTATGTAAGAGACTTTATGGGTGGTGGATTTACAATTAAAAATCCTAACACTGTAAACTCTTGCGGTTGTGGAAATTCTTTCTCTTGCTAACATCAACGGGGCTTTTGCCCCTTAACAATATCTGTTAATGCTACATTTAGAAGAAAATTATTGGCAACAGTTTAATTATTGGGAAAATGTTAAACCTTACCAATGGAAAAATTGGCAGTGGCAGATAAAAAATAGATTAAAAAGTTTAGGTGATTTAAAAAATTTTTTAAAAATATCTGATGATTACGAAAAATTATTCAGCAAAGTTTCCCAAATATACCACTTCGGAACAACACCTTACTATTTATCTTTAGCCCTTCTTAAAACAGAAAAGAATAATCCAATTTTAAAGCAGATATTACCTGTTTATGAGGAAATAGATGAAAATATACAATCAAAAGGCTATTTAGACCCTTTTAATGAAGAAATATTAAGTCCTGTCCCCAATATAACATATCGTTATCCAGATAGGGTTTTATTCAGAGTAACAACCTTTTGCAGTGTTTACTGTAGACACTGTATGAGAAAAAGAATATTCCTAACGGGTGAAAGGGCATTAAAAAAAGAAGAATTAATTCCTATGTTTGAGTATATAAAAAGAAATAAAAATATAAGGGAGGTTTTAATCTCGGGGGGAGACCCATTAACCTTACCTAATAGAAAAATTAGGTTTATTTTGAAAAATTTATATGAAATTGACCATATTGATATAATCCGTGTAGGTTCTAGGGAGCTTGTGGTTAATCCTTACAGATTTTATGATGAGGAGTTGTTAGAAATATTTGAAGAATATGATAAGGTATGGTTAGTAACACATTTTAATCATTATGATGAGATAACCACAGAAACAAAGATTGCAGTAAAAAATATCCTGTCTACAGGAACACCTGTTTTAAATCAAACAGTCTTATTGAAAGGAATAAACGATGACAAAAAAATTATTGAAAGACTTATGAGGGAGTTATTAAAAGTAAAAATAAAACCTTACTATCTCTTTTTTTGTGACCCGACAAAAGGAGTTTTACACTTCAGAACAGATATAGAAAAGGGATTGGAAATAATGGAATATCTTAGAGGTAGAGTGTCAGGTTTAGCATATCCAATTTATGCTGTGGATTTACCTAAAGGTTTAGGAAAAGTACCTGTTTTTCCAAATTATTTAATAGAAAAAAAAGGAGAAAAAAGATATGTATTCAAAAATTACGAAGGTAAGCTTGTGGAAGTTGAGTTGTGACATTTTTCCCAAGTACCTGTGTGCAGTGGCTTTCCTCTCCACATGTGTTAGTTCAGGTCTGTCTAACACTACATTTTTTTATTTCTTTAAACCTTTATAAATGTTTTCCAAAAGATTATTCATAGTTTCAAAATAATTTTTGCTGTGTACACCCATTGGATCCAGATAGATAATTTTAACTCCTTCTTTCTTTAATAAAGCTAAATATTTTGGGTTAAAAAAGTATAGTGATGCAAATATATATTTTATTTTTTTCTTCCTAATTAACTCAGAAATATGAAGGATATGTTTTATTGTAGGTTTTCTACCATGCCCTAGCTCTATTACAGCTATATAATTTAAGCCAAAGGCTTTTGTTAAATAAGGATAAAGGTAGTGATAGGAAATAAAATATTTATTGTTAAGCTTATCAAACTTATCCTTCCACTGTATATATAAATTTACACTTTTTAAAACAAACTTTGAGTAGTTCTTATAATAAAAATCCCTATTTTTAGGGTCTAGCTTTACCAATGTTTTATAGTAGCTATTGGCAATAATTATAGCTAATCTTGGGTCTAACCATACAGCAGGATGAAAAGCTTCATTACTATGTTCTATATCAAAGTGTTGATTATGTTCTTCTATCTCAAATGTTCTTATTAAAAGATTTTCAGGAATTAAACTTCCTATTTTTACAATCTGCCCTTTTGTAATCCTAGCTAATCTTTCAACCTTCGGTTCACCTGAACCTATATAAACAAATATATCAGCATCTTTAACTTTGTTTATATCTGAAATTTTATACTCGTAGATATGGAAAGATATGTTAGGTGGTATTACATAATCAACTGATACTTTGTCCTTACCAATCTCTCTAAAAATATCAGCTAAAGGTTTTATAGTAGTTGTTACTTTAACCTTTGCGTTTACATCAAGAGAAAAAATAAATAGTAATAAAAATATGCTTACTACTCTTTTTACTAACATCTTTAATCCTTATCTATCTCCTGATGTCTTAACATCTTTCCTTCTTTCATATATATAACTTCTTCAGCTAAATTAGTTGCTATATCTGCTACCCTTTCCAGATTTGAAGAAACAGTAATTAGCCTTATACCAACCTTTATATTTTTAGGGTCTTCTACCATATAGGTGTAGAGTTCTCTAATTATTTGTTCGTTCAATTTATCAACCTTATCATCCCTTGCAATAACATCTCTAGCCAGTTCTGTGTCCAGTGTTTCCAAAGATTTAACAGCATCTCTAACCATTCCTATAGTTATATCTGTCATTACAGGTAGGTCTATATATTCCTTCAACTTTGGCTTATCAATAATCCTTTCAGCCTGTTCCTTTATATTTTCTGCATGGTCTCCAATCCTCTCCAAATCTCTGTTAACAAATAAATCCATTAATAAAATCCTTAGATATTTAGCTTCAGGTTGATACCTGGCAATAGTTGTAATTATCATTGTTTCATTTTCTACTTCCATCTTATCAAGTTCTCTTTCCATACTGTCAATATCCTTTAAATAATCTTTTTTATGTTCAATTATTGCCTTTACAGACTGTTCTATCATTCTATCAGCTAACTCTGCCATATTTATAAGTCTTTCTCTTATTTCCTCCAGTCTTCTTTTTAACAAAAGCATCTTTTATCTCCTTTATATCAAAAATGTAGAAAATATAATAAACGATTTTTATTATTATTAATATTAAAATTTTTCATACTGTAAAGCTTTGACACTACAAAAACTTGACTTATTAATTCTGTAGTTTTAGAGTTAATTTTGGAGTTATACAAAATAAGAGGAATAAAGAGGAATGGAGAAAGAAGTTATAAAAAATCTATTACAAATACAAGAAATAGACAAAGAGATTTATCAACTTGAAAAGATAATATCTGATTATCCGGAGGAGATAAAAAAATTAGAAAAACAGAAAGAGGAAGAGCTTAAAAAGTTAAAAGAAATAGATGGAAGAATAAAAAAATTAAATATGGAGAAAAAGAATAAAGAGTTAGATATTGAAGAGCTAAAAGAAAAAATAAGAAAGACAGAAAAAGCTTTAAACAATGTAAAAACTAATCATGAATACAGAGAGTTGTTAAGACAGAAAGCATTACGTGAGAAGGAAATTTTAAATTTGGAAGATGAAGTTTTAAATCTTATGGAAAAGTTAGAGGAGCTTGAAAAGGAAAGGGAAGAGTTAAAAAAAGTTGTTGATAGTGATATTAAAAAGATAGACAGAGTTATAGAGGAAAAGAAGAAAAAACTTGAGGAAGAGAAAAAAAGATTAGAAGAGTTAAGATTAAAAAGGGAAGAATTGGCTAAGAAGATAGATGAAAAATCTTTAAATGAGTATGAACTGTTAAGGAAAAAAACTAAAAATGGTATAGTGATTGGAGTTGTTGATAGTGATAGTGATGCCTGTCCAGTATGTTTTATGGTCTTACCACCTAGACTTTACAGTGAAATTTTAAAAAATCCTGATAAAATCTTTAGATGTCCAAACTGTGGAAGATTTTTAACTTCTTTAGAAGGTGATTAATGGCAACAATAGTTATACCGGCAAGGGAAAAATCTACAAGATTACCGAATAAACTGCTTATAAATGTAAAAGGTAAACCTATAATACGATGGACAGTTGAAAACTGTTTAAAAGTGAAAAATGCAGATAGAATAGTTGTAGCCACAGATAGTGAAAGGATTAAAGACAGTTTAAAAGATTTGGATATAGATATTTTTCTAACCCCAGATAACATAAAAAGTGGTTCTGATAGGATAGCTTACATACTCTGCTATATAAATGACGAAGATATTGTTAATGTTCAAGGTGATGAGCCTTTAGTTAATACAGAGGATATAGAAAGACTTATAAACTCACTGAAAAATGAAAAAGTATCAACTTTAGCTTACAAAATAGATAATGAAAAAGATTTTTTCAATCCTAATATAGTTAAAGTTGTCCTGGACAGATGGGACTATGCTTTATACTTTTCAAGAAGTCCAATACCTTATCCAAGAGATGACAGTTTTAACAGTATAAAAAATAATGTTTTTAAACATTTAGGTATCTATGGATACAAAAAAGATGTTTTACATAAATTTGCGTATGAGTTAGAGCATTCACCTATTGAAGATATAGAGAAGTTGGAGCAGTTAAGATTTTTATATAACGGATATAAAATAAAAGTTGTAAAAGCTACAGAAGACACTATCGGAATAGATACAGAGGAAGATTTGGAGAGATTTAAACAGTTATTAAATCTAAAGGAGTTTTAGTTAAAACTTCAACACCTTCCTTTTTACATAGAACTATATTTTCCAGTCTAACACCGCCTAATCCTTCAATGTATATACCCGGTTCAATTGTAAAAACCATACCTTTCTTTAGAACAGTTTCCGAGTTGTGAGATATTCTAGGATATTCGTGTATATCTATTCCTATTCCATGCCCAGTTGAGTGGATAAAGTAATCTTTATAACCATACTTTTCAATAACTTTTCTTGCGGCTAAATCAACATCTTTAGCTAGAACTCCTTCCTTAACTATACTTGTAGCTTCTAGATTAGCTTCCATAACAATTTTATAAATATCTATCAATTTTTGAGGAACATCACCTATAAAAATAGTCCTTGTAAAATCTGAACAGTATCCTTTATACTTCATTCCCATGTCTATTAAAAGAGATGCATCTTTCTTTATCTCTGTGGCTGACGTTTGATAATGTGGAATAGCAGAGTTTTCTCCAGACGCCACAATTGCAGGAAAACTTTCTCCTTCCCCTTCTTTTAAAAAAATCTGATTTATTATCTCCCTTCTAACATCCAGTTCAGTTTTAAAACTTTTTATATTTTTAACTAAATAACTGAAAATCTCATCAGTTTTCTTTACAGCTTTTTTTATAATATTAATCTCTTCCTCAGATTTAATAGCCCTAATGTCATCTAAAAAACCTGAAAAACCGATAAATCTTTTATCTAAGTCTGTATCTTTAACTAATTCTTCATAATAGGCTAAAGTTATAACATCTTTTTCAAAGCCTATCCTATTACCACCTAAAGCTATTAAATTATCTTTTATATCTTTTAAACTTTGAATTAATACAACTTCCCAGTCTTTAAGTTTCCGTTTAGCTCCTAAATAATATCGGTTATCTGTAAGAAAATATCTTTTTCTCTCCGTTAAAAGCACATAACCGTTTGTAGAGCTAAAATTGGTAAGGTAGAAAACATTGGAAAAAGATTTAAAGAAAAAAGAGGTTAATTCTTGTTTTTTTATTTTCTTTATAACTCTTTTTATTTTTAGATTAGCCATATCCATACCTTACAATGATAAAACATCTAACTCTCTGTACTTTTTCTGTCCCTCTTCAAAAATATCTCCACCATATATATCGTTAGCCACTATAACAGGAAAATCTTTTACAGTTAACTTTCTTATAGCTTCAGTTCCTAAATCTTCATAAGCAACCATTTCAACTGCTACTATATGTTTTGATAACAACGCCGCTAAGCCGCCAAAAGCCGCAAAATATACTGCTTTATACTTTCTTAATGCTTCCTTTACTTCCTTACCTCTCCATCCTTTACCGATTGTTCCCTTTAAACCTAACTCTAAAAGTTTAGGAGTGTATTTATCCATCCTGTAGGCAGTTGTAGGACCTGCAGAACCTATAACCTGACCCGGTTTTGGAGGAGTAGGGCCTACATAGTATATAACCTGACCTTTTATGTCAAATGGCAGTTTTCCAGTCTTTTCGTAATCTTCTAACATCCTTTTATGGGCAGCATCTCTAGCAGTATAAATAACTCCATTTATTAGAACCCTATCTCCAACTTTTAAATCTTCAATTACATCATCAGTTAAAGGTGTATTAATTCTCTTAAAATTTTCCATATCTTTCTCCATATAAAGTTGAAATCTTTAGATTAAATTATAACAGTTTAAAATTTTTCAGTTTATATTAATAAATGCTTTTTAGATTGTATTATAAAGATTATCCTAATAATAGGAGGTTAGTTTTGTTTTTTAAAATAAAAATACTTTACAGATACTTAGCAGTTAGTATACTAAAAAATTTTTTAATATTACTTGGAATATTTTCCATTGTGATAGTATCTTCCCAACTATTACATTTACCTTCTATAATATACCACGCAAAATTTACAGATTTTCTAAAAATATTACTACTTATAAACTTTTCATTCTTCAAATTTATCTTATTCTTCGGTTTTTTTATCTCAACTACACTTGTAGGTTATAGTTTAAGAGAAAATAGAGAAATATATGCGATTTTTTCTGCAGGAATTTCTTTAAACCAGCTTTTAAAACCTATTATATATCTATCTTTATTATTTTTTTTACTTGCAATAATATCAAGTTTATGGTTAGTGCCATTTGCAAACAGAGAAAGGGCAAACTTTATAACATTTAGCGTTAGACAGTACTTTTTAGATTCTATACAGGAAAAAAATTTTTCTAATCTCTCCCAGAATACAGTTGTTTATATAGAAAAAAGAGAAAAAGGAAAATTTAAAAATCTATTCTTTTTTAATAAAGAAAGTGGACAGATAGTAACGTCCCAAGAAGCCTATTTTAAAGGATTAAATCTAACTTTAAAAAATGGCTATATTCAACTACCATCAACTAATGGGATAAATTTAATAATATTTGAGAAGGATAAATTTATCGTAGATATAGACTACATAAAAAATTACGAAATTGAAGATTTTGATAATAAAAAGCTATTAAATATTATTAATTCTAACGATAAAAATAAATATAAAGCTTTATCTATTTTAATAGAAAGGATGTTTTTCCCAATACCATTTTTATTTATAGGAATACTGGGATTTTTAATAGGTTTAAAATCAACTAAAGGTAAAGATTACATTTTAGCTTTAAGTATACTTATATCCATAGTTTATATATCCATTAGCTTTTATATTTTGAAAATAATCTCAAAGGGTAGTTTTAACCCTATAATTTTTGTAATATTTATAATTCTTTACTTTGGAAGTTTAGTATATTATTTCTATAAAAAATAGAGAGGTAAAAAGCTATGAGAATTAAATCAATTATTTTTCTGTTTCTTACATTAGTAGTTTTTGCTTTTTCAGAAGAGATAAAAGGTAGATTATTATCTATCGCCATAGATAATGTAGACCCAATAACAGGTAAGTTGTATACAGAGTATAGATATTACATAAAAACAACAAATAATAAATTGATACTTACAAAATTTGAACCTACTCTTAAGATTTTTCCTCAAGAAAACAAAGTATATTTGTTTATAGGTGATTATGAAAATAATTATTTCTTAATAAAAGATTTTAAAGAAATTGATTTGTCAAATAATCAATATGTCCTTCCTTACACAAATAATAAAACTGGAGTTCAAAGAGTATTAGTTGCTATGTTTAAATATCCTGATGATGATACAGACCCCGGTTTTAATATGAATGATGTTAAGAATTATTTAGAAACCAATACAACTTCCACTGAAAATTTTTACAAAGAAAATTCCTACAACTCAGTTCCGGACTTTAATGTCGATTATTTGGAAAATAGAGATACAGGGACACCATCTACAACTCCTTCATCTGGTACAACAGATGATTGGTTTACACTACCTAAAAATGTTAGTGATTATAATGGAGATTATAATTTATTATTGCAAGACAGCATAAAAGTAATAGATAACAAAGTTGATTTTAATAATTATGACAGAGTGCTTTTTATATATAACAAAGTTAATAATGTTGATTGGTGGGGATTAGGTACAATTGGGAAATGGTTGTTAACAACAGAAGATGGGAATGTTTACATTTCAGTTGTATGGATAAATGGTATCTATAATATAGATTCATATGTATTAGCCCATGAATTAGGTCACAATTTTGAGTTTAAGCACGCCTCAAGTTATTACTGTTCAACAGACAACTATATACCAAAAAATCTTATAGACCCTTTATACCAAGACTGTTCTGATTATAGTGAGTATGGGGATTTATCTGATACTATGGGGAGAAAATATAAACATTTTTCTACTATTTGGAAATATAGGGCTGGATGGATAACAGGTTCACAGATACTAGATATAACCAATTCAGGACAATATATATTAACACCTGTTGAAGATGCCACAAAGACAAATAATAAGGCTATAAGAATAGATGTTGGAAAGAATATAAATAATCAACCTGTTTATTACTGGATAGAGTTTAGACAACCTATAGGTAGTTTTGATAATGAAGATAGTGTACAAATAAGATTTTTCGGAAATCCATTTTATTATGGAAATACTGGTGGAATAAATGTTTATAAATATACTACTATCAGATTTGCAAAGGATAGTTATAGCAATTCATTTGTAGACTTAACAGATACTAATCCTACATTTTTAGATACTTACAGAGGAATAAAGATTTATTATTCAGGTAAAGATAGCAACGGTAATGCAATTTTAAATATAACATTTTCTGATTTAAGTTTTTCTAAGAATACAATCTATTTAGATAAAAACAGATATGAAGACAGTGTTATTATAACTAATAAAGGTAATACAGATATTAAATTTGATACTGCTTATCTAACAGGTAGAGATAAAGATAAATTTTCTATAACATCTGATACCTGTTCCAATACAGTTTTATCTACAAATGAAAGTTGTGAAATTGCTATTATTTCAACTGATGCATCAGGTTTTCATTTTGCTGAGTTAAATATACCTAATAATGATAATTTAAGATATAATGCCGTAGTTAGCCTATTATCTAACAATGTAGGAACTCAAAAACCATCTGATAAGGTAAGTCCCGGTGGTGGCGGAGGTGGTGGGTGTTTTATAGCAACTGCCGTATATGGAAGTTATCTAGAACCTGAAGTTAAAGTTTTAAGAGAGTTTAGAGATAAGTATCTATTAACGAATTCTATAGGACGTTTCATAGTAAATGAATATTACACTTACTCACCACCCTTAGCTGAAGTTATAAGAGAACACGAAACATTAAAAATTTTAACGAGAATTTTACTTACTCCAATAATCTATTCTATTAAATATCCTTATATCTCTCTCCTAATAATCGTATTAATTCTTTCGTTGGTTATGTGGAAAATTAGAGAAAGAATAAAAACCTTAAACTATTAACTGGTGTAAAAAACTTTTTTTAAAACATATCTTCTTTTTTCTGTTTTTATCTCTCTTATTCCTAATCTTTCATCTAAAACAACTGTAAAGTTTTTCTTTATATTTAGAAGCTTAAAGAATACATTTCCTTCAATAGTTTGCTCATCTATAAATCTCCCTTTATACTCAACCTTTACAAAGTTATGATGAAATGATGCAATAAGTAAAAACAAAGATTTTTGGAAAATATTTAAAACGGTTTTTAAAGGAATATAATCAACCCATTTTATACCATTTCTATAAGCTAAAGGCAGTTTAGGAAGGCTTAAAAAGAAATCTTTTAAATACTCATCATTTCCATCAAGTCTGTAAAAGTAAAATGTTCCATTAGATTTTCCAAAGTAAAGTTTCCCTTTACCTGAATTAAAGTAAAAAGTTCCATCTAAAGCCATCTCTACCTTTATTTCAAACTCATCTATCTTTTTATTATCCTCATAAACTTCATAAATAAATCTGTTATCTAAAGCAAAACTTGTTTTTAAATCTAAACTTTTATCTACAAACAATGGTTCAACTTTTTGATTTTCTTTAGGTAAATCATTGGAATAGAAAATGCCTTCTGAAAGATAGTTAACAAAACTGAATGGTATTGTATAAGCTCCTATATAATCGTAAGGTTGTACCTGTATATGTATATGTGGTTGTGGTGAGTATCCAGAATTACCACACAAACCTAAAAATGTCCCTATTTCTACCCAATCTCCCTCTCTGACCCTTATTGATTTATAGGCAAAATGAGAAATCTCCACATAGAAGCCCCTTTCATCATAGATAATAACCAGATTGCCCCAGTTATTCTCTTTATCCACCTCACCTATTTGATTATCAGGTAAATCGTTTATTACTTTTACAATTCTACCTCTAATTGGAGATAGAACAGGTTTACGGTAAGCGTAATAATCCTCCAAATATAAACCTTCATTTCTGTAAGTTTTCCCCTCGCCATCTGTGATAACAAAATCGTAAGCATATTTCCAAGCACCTTTATGTGTCCATCTACCATTAAAACCTTGCCATACCGTCCACTCCCCAGAAAAAGGAAGATGTATAGCCCTATCGTATCCTTTAAATCTATTTATATTTGTCAGATAAAAATCCAAAGTCTCTTCAGGAGTTTTTCTAATAATCTTTGCTATAAATGGATACGAAACTATTCCCAATATATAAACAAAGAGTAATGTTATTAAGTTAAAAGGAAGTGTAAAGGCAGGTATTCCGTATAAAGCCCAAAATGTTTTAGTTGCAGACAGTACTATAATTGATGTTAAGACTGCAAATATACTTATCATATAAGACCTGATGGAAGGAATTAAAAATATACCACCTAAGGCCATAGATATGAGAATAAAGTTAAAATGACTTGTATCGGAGAATTCAATATTGAATGAACCTGATAAAACTGCAACAGCCAGACTTCCCACATAATAGCCTATAACAGACAGTAAAAATAAAATTCTTGAAGACAGAAAGAGTATTACCGTAATTATTAAACCTACAAAAGCCTCAGGTAAGAAAAATAAAGCTCCTAAAGATTTTAAATAACCTTCTATCCAGTTAGGAAGATTTAAATTTATATCTATTATTTTGTTATGTGGATAAAGGGATATAACAAAAAGATTAGAAAAGTTATAAACCGAAAGATAAACTAGGGAACTTACTATAACGAAAGGAAAACTTAATATTGGTATTTTTAAATAGTAAGAGAATATACTGTAAAGAGCAAATGATATTATAAATGTAAATATTCCAGCTATTACTAAGAATAAGGAAGTTAAAAAATCTATTTTAAAAAGATAACCTATAGATAAACCAACTAAAAGTGAGTTATAAGTATAAAAACCAGATGATAAAAACTGTTCAGCTAGGTTTAAAAATTTTGCAAATAGATAGGCGGATATTACAGAGATAATGCCACCTATAGCTAAATTAGGATTAATAAAAGTTAGTATTAGTAAAACTAACCCTACTCTGTAATCTTCTAAAAATATTATCTCAGAATAACTGTTTAATACCCCCTTTATATTTTTTATGTATCTGTCTTTTTTATTTTTCATTAATTATCTCTTTTAATTTTTCTAATACTTTACATATTTTTTCTTCTTTTATATGCCCTACTTTATAGAGAATTAAATCTTTGTAAGCTGTAAAAATTTCATTAGGTCTAATTACACTTTTAATCCATAATTTTAGAAAAATATTTTTATAAAAAAGAAAAGAAAATTATTAAGCAAAATTTTTCATATCTAAGTATTCTTTTATTTCATGGAGTAGTTCTGCAGGATTTTTAATAGGATAGTTAAGATTTTTGACAACTTCGTTTCCATCAATGCCTTTAATAGAAAGATGACCTATTCTTTCTTTTAAAATATCAGGATTTTCTATTGGATACTTAACACCTTTTATATTTTTCAATACTAAATAAGCCCAAGGTGCATCACAAGTTTGAACAGCTTTAGCAGACATTTCTCTACAGAATTCTAATAATGTTTGTGCTTCATTACCCTCTTTTACAAGCCTATAAGCCAATTTAGCAATTCCACCTGCAGTATGAACCTTTAACTGTTGTTTTTCTTCCTTAGTTAATTCATCAATATGTTGAATTTTGTATAATGCGGCGTTAGGGTCAGCCCTAAGTATATTTCTTACAGTGTTCTTTGTAATTCCTACAATTTCCGCAATCTCTTCTTCAGTTTTTAAATACTCCTGTCTTAAAACGATAGCAAAAGATGCCCTTGCTAGAGATGGTAACCAGGTTAATGTTCTATACTCTGCCAACTTGGACAAACCACCTAATAAATCAATAGCTTTAAAGAAAACTCTACCTACTAAATGTTCTAAATCGTAATTGTTAACTTCAGGTGCTTTTATTTCTATTACCATTTTTTCTACCTCTAATTTTTTTACTCTTATTAAAAAATTATAATATCAGAAAATCAAAATAAACCCCCAATTTAATTAAATTTTTGCAAAACCTTTTTTAATATTTCTATTCCTTCTTTAATTTCTTCCTTGCTGATTATTAAAGGTGGTGTAAATCTTAAACTGTTGTTCCCTGCAATTCCTACAATTAATCCTTCTTTTAAACTTTCTTTCATAACATCAACAGACTGTATATCATTTGGTAATGAAACCCCTACCATTAAGCCTAATCCCCTTGGATTAAAACCTAAATCTTTTAATAACTCTTTTAAAAATATCCCTTTTTCCTTTACATCATTTAAAAAGTTTTCCTTTAATACTTCTTCTAAAATAACCTTCGCCGATACAGTTGCTAAATAATTACCTCCGAAAGTTGAACCATGACTACCTGAGGTAAAAGTATTGGCAATATCTTTTTTACCTATTACTGCCCCGATAGGAACTCCTCCACCTAAACCTTTAGCTAATGTAATAATATCAGGCTGTATGTTGAAATGTTGATAAGCAAAAAATTTACCTGTTCTACCAATTCCTGTTTGGACTTCGTCAATTATTAGGAGAATTTCCTTTTCTCTAGTTAATTCATACAATTCATATACAAACTTTTCATCTACAGGATTTATTCCACCTTCCCCTTGCACTATTTCAATAAATATTCCTGCCGTTTTGTTAGTTATTAACCTTTTTACTGAATTTATATCATTCAATTCTGCATATTTAAAACCTGCAGGTAAAGGATAGAAACCTTCTTGATATTTAACCTGTCCTGTCAAAGTTAAAGTTGCTAAAGTTCTTCCGTGGAAAGAATTTTTAAAGGATATAAACTCATATTTATCAATTCCTCTAGAATAAAAATATTTTCTAGCTAACTTTATTGCTGTCTCATTTGCTTCCGCTCCACTATTACAAAAGAAAACTTTACCGTTTATAGAATTTTCAGATAGTATTTTTGCCACTTCTATCTGTGGTTCAATCTGAAAAAGATTTGATATATGTAAAATTTTCTTTGCCTGTTCACAGATAGCATTTGTTAATCTAGGATGATTATATCCTAAAGTATTAACTGCAATACCAGCTAACATATCTAAATATTTTTTTCCGTCTTTATCGTATAGATAAACCCCTTCTCCCTTTTCAAAAAATATATTTAATCTAGCGTAGTTAGGCATTAAATATTCTTCTGCTAATAATTCCATTTAAATACCCTTTTAAATTATTTTTAATAGAGAGTATTTTAAGTCATTTAATTTAAAAATTTTAGATAAAAAGTGTTAAGCTAATACCTAAGTAAATTAAAATAATGATTTAAAATTTAATACCAGAACAATGGTATAATAATTTATGTGAAGATGATAAATAGAGAAATAATAAAAGAAGATATAAGAGAATTAAAAAAGCTTTAAAAGACGGTAAAACATAAGAGATTTGTTCCAAGAATTAAAATGCTAATACTTTTAAAGAAAACCTTAAAATAACGCTAAAGGAAGTGGCAAATCTTTTAAATTACGGTGATAAAACAATAAAAACATACTGGAAAAACTATAAAAAAAAGAGACTTTATAAATATAAATTTGGAAACATTAAAACAATTAGGAATAAATTTATTAGATAAATTAAATCAGGAGAATTGAAAATGAAATATATAGTAGTTTTTATCACAGTATCTAATGAAAAAGAAGGGAAGAAAATTGCAAATTATATTGTTGAGAATAAGTTAGGTGCCTGCGTTAATATTATTTCTAAGATTAACTCTATCTATTACTGGCAAGGGAATATTGAAGATGATGAAGAGTATCTTTTGATAATAAAAACCAGAAAGGATAAGTTTGATGAGTTAGTTAAGGAAGTTAAAAAATTACACTCTTACACAGTACCGGAAATTATAGCAATGCCAGTACTGTTAGGTTCTGATGATTATTTAAAATGGATAGATGAAACATTAGATAGGTAAAACATCATTTAGTCGGCGGTGGTTGTTTAAAATAAGCCATTAGAAAACCTGCAGACATTAATATAGATATTACTATGATAACTATTACTATAAAAGAAAAGAAAACAGTTATTACAGATTTTATTAAACTTTCTCTGAATAATATATTTACCGTGAAAGTTTCTACTATTAATCCTATTAATATAAGTATTATTACTGCAGTTCCACCTTTTAAATCTGGGTATACATATTTTAATAAAGACTTTGCTCCACCTATACTAACAAGGGCTATTAATGATGCATAAAAACAGTATTTAAAGGAAATAATTTTAAATTGGGATAATTTACTTCCGTACCATAATGAAAAACTGGAAGCTATAAGAACAAATACAGCCATTATTAAAACTTTAACCCATTCTTGATTTATAATATTTTCCATCTTTACAACCTATACCTCTCACTTTGATATGGTAGCAATTCTAAACCTTTTATATTGGGATTTAATATATTTTTGTATTGAACTAAAACTTTAAACTTTTCACCCATTCCCTTTGGTAATACTAAAGTTTTTAACCTATTTATTCTCTCATAACTTTCGTAATCATCCCTCTGTTGTAGCTCATTTAAAATATCAATTAATCCTAGGTTTATTAAAAAGTGGGCTTGGTCTGTAAATCCTAAATATTTTAATCCTGCCAGCTCTCCGTAATACTTTAACGCAGAAAAGTTAACATGGGATGTTATATCCTGTAGACCTACATTCTCGTAGAAATTTTCAGAGTATTTATGTTTGTGGTAGCAGAGTAGTGTTCCTCTCATTCTGTAAGGTTTGTAAAGCTCGGCGGAAGGAAAGCCGTAATCAACTGTTATTACATAACCTTTATTTAGCTTTTTACCTATCTTTTGTATATAATCTTTTGCATCAAGATTTATCTCTGTTTGCATACCTTCAGGTAGGTTAATATTAAGCTCTTTTAAATAATCCAGTATATCTTCATTAGCTTCTTTAAGTATCTCCCTAACAGTATCGTCTTTATCTAAAGTTATAAAAACCTCGTAAATTTTACCGTCAATCTTTCTTATTAGATGAACAGGAAAGCTATCAAATAATTCATTGGAAAAAATAACTCCGTTAATACTGTTATCCTCAAAATCTATAATATCCTGAACCCATATTACATTTTTAAAATCTTTTAGTAAATCTTTCTGTATGTCTATATGATAAGGAGATTTTTCAATAATTATATACTCTGTGTTATCAAAAATATTTTTATGATTTTCCTTTAAGTAATTAAGTATGTCGTAGGCTAAGTATCCTTTTCCTGCTCCTAATTCTACAATCTGAAAGGGTTTATCTGTAAGTTTTTTCTCAAATATCTCTACAAACTGTTTAGCCAACAGTTCACCGTAAGCCCTGTCCAGCTCAGAAGCAGTAAAAAAATCTCCATAACCGCCTATTTTTGATTTTGAAGATGTATAGTATCCAAGCTCAGGATAGTATAAAGCCATATCCATAAAATCCCTAAAGGATATACTCCCATTTTTTTCTATTCTGTCTTTTATAACTTTTATTAACTCTTTTTTTCCTGTTAATCTCATCTTTACGCTACACCTAAAATTATTCCTATATAGGTTATATAAAATAATATCCCTACAGAGAAACCAAAAGGTATTAATTTTTTATCTAAATATGATATTGCTAAAACTAAAAAACCCGATATTATTGCTAAAAAACCTGAAGTTAAGGCTAAAGTACTTAAATTCCAATCTGTCAGTATAAGACCTATACTTACAGGTATACTACTTTGAAAAACCATGGCTCCACTTACATTACCTACCGCTAAAGTGTCCTGTTCCCTTAAAACCCATATCACACTGTTTATTTTTTCAGGTAATTCTGTTGCTATAGGGGCAAGTAGTAATGAAAATATTAAAGGGGATAAACCTACAAGTTTACTTAATTTTTCTATACCGTCCACAAATATGTGTGCTCCAACAATCATTATTATTAAAGCCGTAAAAAATTGGAAAAAGGCTAAAGGTAAACTTTCTTTTATTTTTAATTTTGAGAAGAATAAATTGTGTGTTTCTTCCATTTCTGCACTTTCATTTTTTAAGACTATAACTATATATAAAATGTAAATAAATACTAATATGATGGCAGTTAAAGTTTTTACCAAACTAATATTATGGAAATGAACAGAAAATAAGGCTATCGTATAGGCAAAAAGAAAAAAGACAATATCTTTCCTTAACGCCATTTCTTCAACTTTAAGTTCTAAACTTCTCTTCTTTAATAGATAACCTATGACTACTGTTAAACCTATAAGAGGAAAGGCTAAAGTTGAAAGCATAAAGGGAGCTCCAAGGATTGCTCCAAGTCCTATATCTTCCCCTGATTTATCCTTAAAAAAAAGTATTGCTATTATAGGTAGTATACTTTCAGGTAAAGCAGTACCTACAGCGGCTAAAACACTACCTGTAAAGTTTTTTGATAGGTTAAGTTTATCACCTATATACTCAACACTATTTGTAAACAGTTCTGCAGAGAATAGGATAAATATTAAACCTACAGCTAAAATAAAAATATCTATTAACATTTATTTTCCTTAAATTAAAATCCTAAAATTAGAGTTATTAATTATAATCTAAAGGTTGTTTTATTAAAAATATCCTTTAAAAGATTATCTCTGTTAGGAAGTAATCAAATATTAAGACCAATACCGATGATACCACTACGGCTGTAGTTGTTGCCCTTCCAACTCCCTCAGCACCACCTTTGGCAATATAGCCAAAATAACAGGAAACCATTATTATTAATACTGTAAAGGCGGCAGATTTATACAAACCTCCGATAATGTCGTATAATTCTGTAAAATCTTTCATTTTTTCAACGAATAGATAAGGATTTATTCCATAAAGAACTGTTCCTACAAAATAACCACCTAATATTCCTGTTGTATATGATAGTAATGTAAGTAAAGGAACCATTATTAAGCCTGCTATAAGTCTGGGAGATATAAGGTATTTAATTGGGTCAACTGCCATAACCTCTAAAGCGTCTATCTGCTCTGTTATACGCATTGTACCTATGTTTGCCGCTATTGCAGAACCTGAACGGGCGGTTATTAATAAGGAGACTAAAACAGGAGATAACTCTCTAGCCAGAGATACGGAGACTAAAGCTCCAATTAGAAATTCTGCATTAAATTTATGGAATGATGGATAAGTCTCTACAACTAGAACTCCCCCAGTAAAAAAACCTGTTATTGCTATTAAAGGTGCAGCTCCTACCCCTATATCATCCATATATTTAAATATGTGCTTAATTTTAGGTGGGGATTTTACTATTGATATGATTGTTTCAATTAGTAGTAAAGTTATACCACCTACATGCTCTAAGAATTTTGTAAAGCCCATACTTTTTACCTAAATATCTATTTCATCATCTTCAAACATATTATCATTAAATATAATCTCACTTTCTATATTATCCGTATTTTCTTCCACTTCATTTATGGGACTATTTTCCTCTATTATATCATCTTCTTTTAAAATCTCCTCTTCCTTACCCTCTGCAAGGTTCTCAAATTTTGTTATCTCTTTTATAAATGCAAGTTTTACTATATCTGTTGGTCCATTTCTCTGTTTAGCTATGATAATCTCTGCAATTCCTTCCTCTTCAGGTGTAGGATTTTTCTTATAATACTCAGGTCTATGTATAAACATAACTAAATCAGCATCCTGCTCAATGCTACCACTTTCTCTCAAATCTGCTAATTGGGGCTTTTTATCAGCCCTCATCTCTACCTGTCTAGATAGTTGGGCTAAAGCTATTACAGGAATATTAAGCTCCTTAGCTAAAGCCTTTAATCCTCTAGATATTTCAGCTACTTCCTGTTGTCTACTTTCAACCCTACGGTTAGACCTCATCAACTGTAAATAGTCAATAATTATAAGTTTTATATCCTTTTCCCTTTTTAATCTTCTAGCCTTCGCCTTCAGCTCTAAAATAGACAATGATGCTGTATCATCTATATAAATTGGAGAGTTGGAAATCTCAGCGGCGACTTCAGTTATCCTGTTTAACTCCTCTTCAGATAGAAAACCAGACCTTATTTTTTTTAAAGGAATTCTACTTTCTAAAGATAGTAATCTCATAGCTATCTGTTCTTTTGACATCTCAAGTGAAAAGAAGGCAGAAGGATATTTCTCTATAACAGATGTATTATGTATTATTGAAAGGGCAAAGGATGTTTTTCCCATTGCAGGTCTAGCAGCTATGATGATTAAATCACCTTCATGAAATCCAGTTGTTAATCTATCCAGATTGTAATAACCGGATGGTATACCTGTAATAATAGTATCTTTCTTAGATAAATCATTTATTATTTTTAATGTTTCAGCTATTACTTCAGATATAGAGTAATACTGGGATATTGTTCTGTTTTCATTTAAACGGAATATTTCAGCTTCTGCTTCTTCTATAAGTTGATTAACATCTTTAGAGTTTTTAGCTTTTATTATTATTTTTTTAGATATTTCTATAAGACCTCTAGCAACTGCCTTGTCTTTTATCTGTTTTACAACTATCTCTACAATACTAGGAGTAGCCGCTTCATCTAAAAGTTTGTATAGATATATTAGTCCTCCGACTGTATCTAACTTACCCTTTTCCTCTAAAAGATTTTTGACAGTTAAAATGTGGGGCGTTTCACCCCTTTCCACTATTTCAAGTATAGCTTCATATATAACTCTATGGGCTTCATTAAAAAAATCCTCAGGCTTAAGAAAATTAACAACATACTCTACAACTTCATGATGGAACATAAGGGCTCCTAAAATAGCCCTCTCTGCTAACTCATCGTGTGGTAAAGGTATGTCAAAGAAGTTTTCCATCTTAAGATACTAAACTACCGTTTTTTATATCTCCATCAACTGTTAAAAGTTTTAAACCTTTATCGTCTTTAGATGCAAGTATCATACCTTGAGACTGGATACCAAATATCTTTCTAGATTTTAGATTTGCAAATACTATAACTTTTTTACCTATTAAATCATCAGGTTTGTAATACTCTGCTATACCGGAAACAATTGTTCTCTTTTCATCACCTAAGTCAACCAACAGCTTTAACAATTTGTTTGATTTTTCAACCTTCTCAGCTTCCAAAATCTCCCCAACTTTAAACTGTAGTTTAGCAAAATCTTCTATACTTACAAACTCTTCCTTTTTTTCCTCTTTCTTTTCTTCCACTTTAACATCTCCTTTATCTTCTAATCTAGGAAATAATGGTTTAATCTTTTTCTTAACAACACTACCTGAAGGATAGGAAAATGGATAAATATCTTCAGGTAAATATTCAAATCCTATATATTCTAAGAGAGTTTTCATCTTTACAGGCATAAAAGGATACAGTAAATATCCTATTAAAAGCAATCCATCTGCCAGAACATATAAAACTGTTTTTAAGTAAGGAGATTTTTCTTTATTTAATTTCCAAGGCTCAGTTCTTACTATATATTTGTTTAAGAAATCTATAAACTCCCATACCTTTTCTAAAGCTTTATTAAACTCCAGTTTAGACATATGTTTTTCAAAACTTTCTAAAGTTTCTCTGTATAATTCTTCATACTTTTCCTCTAACTCTGTCTTTTTGCCATCTTCCACACAATCAACAACACCTTTATTAAATTTGTTTATCATAGAAATTGTTCTTGATACTAAATTACCTAAATCATTTGCCAAATCAGAGTTTATTCTGTTTACAACTGCTTTATGGGAAAAATCTCCATCCTGTCCAAAAGGTATTTCCCTTAATAAAAAGTATCTTAACTCGTCAACTCCGTATTTCTCTGCTACCTCAAAAGGATTTACAACATTTCCAAGGGTTTTTGACATTTTCTCACCTTCAACGGTCCACCAACCATGGGCAAACACTTTTTTAGGGATTTCTAAACCTGCACTCATAAGAAAAGCAGGCCAATAAACAGTATGAAATCTTAAAATATCCTTACCTACTATATGAAGGTCTGCAGGCCAAAAGGTTTTAAACTTATCACTTTCAACGTTAGGATAACCAACCCCAGTTAAATAATTCGTTAAGGCGTCAAACCATACGTATATAGTGTGTTTATCATCAAAAGGAACAGGTATTCCCCATTTTACCCTTTCTCTTAGTCTTGATACTGACAAATCTTTTAAACCTTGTTTAACAAAAGATATTACTTCATTTCTTCTGTAATCAGGCTGTATAAACTCAGGATTTTTTTCGTAAAGCTCCAACAATTTATCCTGATACTTTGAAAGTCTAAAGAAATAACTTTCCTCTTTAATCTTTTCACATTTTTTTTGGTGAATTGGGCATTTATAATCGTTATCCTTTATTTCTGTTTCAGTTTTAAACTCCTCACAGCCTACACAGTACCAACTTTCGTACTCAGACAGGTATATATCCCCATTTTCATAACATTTTTGAAAAATGTACTGAACAGCTTTTATATGGTCTTCATCTGTAGTTCTTATAAATCTGTCATATGATATGTTTAAAACTTTCCATAACTCTTTAAATTTTACATGCGTCTCATCTGCTAACTGTTTAGGGGTTATTCCCTTCTTTTCTGCAGTTTGTTGTATCTTTAAACCGTGTTCATCTGTCCCAGTTAGAAAGAATGTTTTATAATCCCTTTGTCTGTAAAATCTAGCCAACACATCTGCCGCTATAGTTGTATAGGCATGTCCCAAGTGTGGTATATCGTTAACATAGTATATCGGTGTAGTCAAATAAAATTTCTTCATTAATTAATCCCCTGAATTGTTTTTATATAATTTTACATTAAGTTAATCTTTTCATAGATATGTAAAAAATTGGAAGAAAAAAGAGAAAATTAAATCTTATTATTAATTTTTAAAAATTCAGATTTACATTTAAATAGGTAAATCTTCCCGGTTCAGGTATTTTAGTGCCACTACTAAATGGATTTCTCAAATAAGATAGATGGGAGTAATAAGTTATATTAAAAAAATTGTCTATACCAAATCCGACGTTAAGATTTTTATTTATACTGTATCTACCTTTTATATTAGCTATATAGTAAGCAGATGTTTTATACTCGTTTAAATCTGTATCAACATTTTTTTGTGAAGAAGAGTATATATTTTCCAATTCACCTCTAAACTTTTCATTTTCATAATTTAAAGCAAATCTAACTTTTAAAGGTGGTATCTCTGCTAAATCTTTATCGTTATATCCTTCACTGTCCTTTCTGCCCCTTTGATAAGCTAAGGAAAACTCTGTGTATAAATTATTTGTTATATAGCTAATCAAAGACAAACTTATGCCGTATATATGGGCATCTATATTTTTATAACTTGTTGCTGTAGATGTGTTATCTAAACTACTTATTCTAGTTAGATAGATATAGTCTGTAAGCTTACTGTAAAAAGCTTTACCTTTTATAGAAAATAATCCTTTGTAGTATTCAAAGCCTAAATCTATTTCGTCATTTTTTACAGGTTTTAAGTTTGGATTACCTACCCAATCAGGTTTAGTCATAGGCTTGTTTAAGGCGATATATCTTTCTTCTGGGTCAGGAACTCTAATTGTGTGTCCATATCCTACATATACGTTATTCTTTTTGTTGAATTTATACTTAAAAGTTATATTTCCTGATATTAGATAATCATTATTCTTATAACTAAAAAATTGGTAATATCTTTGGTATAAATTCCTATTACTTACCCCGAAACTATTCTCATCAGCTTTAGATTTTAAAATATCGTATCTTAATCCAGCACCTACAATCATGTTTTTAATTTTTTTCTTACCATCTATAAATAGACCTAAATTTTTTATTTTAACTGCAGGTATCATACCTCTGTTATCTATTAACGTTCCCATTGTGATAATGTTATCTGCTAACCAGTATCTCTCAAAGCCTTCCAAACCAACTTTTAACCTTGTATCCTGTATTGAAAAACTCTTACTAACTTTAAATCCTTTTACCCTAGATTTTGCAACTGTCCTCATACTGTAATTATAGCCTGCCATAGCTCTATCAGAACTGAGCCTAAACTTATCAGACATATCATGTTTTACAGAGTTAAAATAAACTGCAATTTTTAAGTCTGAAGGTTTGTTTATTAATTCTAATCTTGTCTTATAAGTCATTTCTGATGATGTATCCATAAGCAAGTAAGGATATAAAACATCTTGAAGATACTCATAACCTACGTAAAGTTTTAATTGGTTTTCCTCAAACAGATTAAAGTTAAGCTTAGCAAATCCAGATTTTTTTAAAAAGAAATTTCCGTTTATCTTTCCCTGTTTATACGGGCTACCTGAATATTCAGTTAAATATTTACCTTCACCTGATTTAAAAACCTTACTATCCTGTAGAGAAAGACCTACTAAAACGTGTACTAAATTATCACCTACATTAAATAAAGAATTAAAAGATTGATAAGAATAACTGCCTAAAATTGCACTTAATCTAAAATAATTATCCTCTGAAGGCTCTTTTGTTATAACATTTATAATACCACCTAGAGACCCTTCATTTTCCACATCAAAAGCACCTTCAGATATTTCAACCTTTTCAACTTCAGATAAATCAATATGACTGATAGGACTGTCCATTCTGTTAGGACAGGCATTATAAATACGACTACCATCTAACAAAACATTTATGTTATCTCTTCCAAAACCTCTTAAGTATATATCGTTATTTATTCCTGATTTCCTTACTTTGTATATATTTGGAAATTTTGATGATAGTATATCTCCCAAATCTATATTTCTATCTGCTACAATCTCACTTATACTAAGCTCTTCCTGATTTATATTTACCTTTGTATTTTTATCTATCCGTTTTATATTTAAATCCCCCAGTCTAAAAACCTGCTCTTCTCCATACGATACAAAAGGAATAGCTAAAATAAAATAAAAAATTCTTCTCATTACAATTTCCTTTTAATTTAACGTTAAATTTTTGATAATTTTAACATATAATTAACGAGTTTTTGGACATTTAGGATTACATTAATAAAAAAATATCGGTGTCAAGTTTTTAAACTGAGAATTTATCTGATTAATTGAAAAATTTTAATAACTCCTAAAGTTTTAAACATTATTGAAAGATGTGAAAATCTAATTAATCTATCTATAATAATTTTTATTTACTTAGCTTTAGAGGTGTAAAGAATGTTTAATTTACTACCGATTATAGCCACAATTGTAGACAAAGTATCATCAATAATTGACCAAACGGTTGAAGACAAAGACTTAGCAAATAAAATAAAGGCAGAAATAAAATTAACTTTACTTACAAAAGAGTATGACCTAATCCAAAAGGAGATAGAAGCTAAAAGAGATATTATAGTAGCGGAAGCTACAGGTCAAAGTTGGATACAGAGAAATTGGAGACCTATAACTATGTTAGTTTTTGTTTATATAATTGCTCATAACTTTATTATTAGTCCTTTGTTATCTCTAGACCAATTACCAATTCCTCCTGATATGTGGGATTTACTTAAGTTAGGTATGGGTGGCTATATAATTGGAAGAAGTGCAGAAAAAATTGTTCCTGAAGTTGTAAAAGTTATGAAAGGAAAAGAAAAAGGTTAAGGGAAAACCTATTTAACTATTCTCAGAACTGTAAATATATTTATATCTCCCCTTCTAACAGTTAACAGTACTTCAGATTGATTGTTTCTCTCCGCCTGCTTTATATAATTCCAGAATTGGCTAGGAGATTTTACAGGATGTTTATCTACTGCAATTATAATATCCCCTTCAGCTAAACCTGCATCTTCAGCTGGGGAGTTTCTTTTTATAGCCCAAACAACTACACCGTAAGGAACGTTAGGAAGATTATACTTTCTTAAAATATCCTCTGTAGCAGGTATAACCTTTAAACCATATTTTTCTTCATAATCTTTTATACTTGAAGAACTTGATATAACTGTTTCATTTCCACCTGTTTTTATTTTTACATTTAAGTATTTACCGTCTCTGTATATTTTAAGAGTTAACTTAGTCCCCGGTGGATTTCTAGTTATATACTTAACAGCATCATCTATACTTCTTACAAGTTTATTGTTAACTGCAACGATAATATCACCAGTTTTTAAACCGTACTTTTGTGCAGGACTGTTAGGAAAAACTTTAGCAATTATTACACCATTTTTAACTTTAAAATATTTTGCCAGTTCAGGAGTTAAAGGCTGAAGTAAAACACCTATATAACTTCTTCTAACATGACCGTAGTTTAGTATCTCACCCATTACCCATTTAGCGTCATTTATAGGAATTGCAAATCCTAAACCTTGTGCTCCTGCAAGTATGGCAGTGTTTATACCTATAACCTGTCCTTTAACATTAACTAATGGTCCTCCAGAATTACCCGGATTTATAGGTGCATCTGTCTGTATAAAAGAAACAGCAGAGTTTATATCCATATGTCTATTTAAAGCAGAAACTATTCCCATAGTTACTGTTCCTTTTAAACCTAAAGGGCTACCTATAGCAAAAACAGTTTGCCCAATTTTTATATTATCTGAGTTAGCTAAAGGTAAAATATGTTTTTGTGCGAACTTCTCAATCCCATTTCTAAATGGAACAGCTACCACAGCTATATCACTTTTTTTATCTCTTCCTACAACATAACCTTTAACTTTCTGGTTATTCTGAAACCATACAACCAGTTTTTCAGAACCTTCCACAACATGATTATTTGTTAGTATATAAATTCTCCTCTTTTTGTAATCTATACTAACTATAAATCCTGAACCTACAGCCCTAGTTTCTCCATAGCTTTTAGGTGGTGCAAATTCAGGTGGAAGCGGAAATGGAAAAAACTGACTTGAAGGTATTTTCTTCACAACATTAATAGTTACAACTCCCGGTAAAACTTTGTTTATAAGATTAATCTTTTCCTTATCTAATCTCTCTAACAAAGTTTCAGCAAGGGTTATGTTTAAAATAAGCAAAATTAAAAAAAATGAATAAACAAATCTTTTCAATCTTTCCTTAAACCTCCTTATTTCATTTAATTCAATCCAATTATAAAACTAACTATAAAAGCAAAGCAAATGGATTAAATTTTATTGTATTTTCATTATGTTGGTAATAAATTTTGAGATATACCACTAATAAGTGGAGAAAAATTTGAAAAAATTAAAAGCTTCAGTTGGACACAGTGATAATATTGATGATGCAATAAAAGATGCATTAAAAGATGTGAAAAATCCGAATATAGTAATAACATTCTTTTCATCTAAATTTGACCCTTACAAAGTTTATTCAAAAATAAAAAGTTATGTTGATAAAAATACAGAAATAGTAGGTGCTTCTACTGCTGGAGAAATATCAAGTAAAACGGACTGTAGAGTTAACACTATATCCATTATGGCTATAGAAAGTCCTTACATCAATATAGGAATAGGTGTAGGAGAAAATCTTTCTAAAGATATAAAAAGGGCAACTAAACAATCTGTCGTTAATGCTACTAAATCTTTAGACAAGAATAAAAGAATGACGATAATAAATATTTTACAAAGGGCATATATAAAGAAATCTTTGCATGAGTTATTAAGAACGAAATTTTTTATAAATATGCTTTTATTAGATGGATTGGTAGGGCAGGAAGAAAATTATTTAAGAAATTTAAGTTTACATATACCAAAAGAAACAACGGTAATAGGTGGCTCTGCAGGAGATGATTTTAAATTTGAGAAAACATACCTAATAGGTAATGGAGTTTATACAGATGCAGTAGTGTTAACTATGATTAACACATTTTTAAAGGTTGGAACTGCAATTGGACATCCTTACTATCCAACTAAAAAAGGTGCATTAGTAACAAAGGCGAAAGGTAGAGTTGTTTATGAATTAAATAACAAACCTGCCGCAGATGTTTTAAAAGAGCTATTAAAGACGGATAGAATATCAACTGAGGTATTTGCGAGATACACAACAGGAATAAAATCAATAGATATATTTGGAGAGTATATGATAAAGAGCCCTATGCATGAAACAGAAAATGGTGGAGTGGTATTTCACGCAGAAATACCTGAAGGTTCATTCCTAACTGTAATGGAGACAGATGAAGAGTATTTAATAGAGAAATTTAAAAAGACTTTATTAGATGCTGTAAAAGATGCAGGTTTACCGAAAAAATTAGGTGCGATAATAATATTTAACTGTGCTTTAAGGTATCTTCTAAAATGTCATTACGGAGTAAATGATTTATTTTTTATAAAAAATATAATAGGAGAAGATATTCCAGTCATAGGATTTAACACATACGGAGAACAAGGTAGAACTTTAGGAGGCTCGTTAGGTCATTACAATCAAACATCTAATGTTTTAGTTGTGGCAGATGAATTGGTAGACGAGTAAGTAGGTTAATTAACTTTTTTACTTTAATCAAATTCCAGTTTAATTTTCTAATAAAAACCTCAGGAACACTATATTCAAGATATATCCCAACGATTAGCTTATAATTTTTATAGTCAAAAGTAGATTTAAGGAGGATTTGTTTTGAAAAAAAGAGTAGTTTTAGCCTATTCAGGAGGACTTGATACATCAGTTATAGTTAGATGGTTAACTGAAAAAGGATTTGAAGTAATAACCTATACTGCAGATGTTGGACAAGGGGAAGAATTAGACGAAATACCTGAAAAAGCAAAAGCGTCAGGAGCTATAGAAGCAATAGTTGATGACGTAAAAGAAGAATTTGCAAGAGAATATTGCCTACCATTAATGAGAAGTGGAGCTCTATATGAAAATAGATATACACTTCTTTCAGCCCTTTCAAGACCATTAATATCAAAAAAACTTGTAGAACTAGCCCATAAATATAATGCCCATTATGTAGCCCATGGCTCAACAGGAAAAGGTAATGACCAAGTAAGATTTGAAACTTCAGTTTGGGCTTTAGACCCAGATATAGAAGTTTTAGCACCTGTTAGAGATTGGGAGTTTAAATCTAGAGATGAAGAGATAGAATACGCTAAAAAATACGGTATTCCAGTAAAAGCAACAAAAGAAAAACCTTACTCATACGATAGAAACTTATGGGGAGTGGCTATTGAAGCAGGTGATTTAGAAGATATATGGAAAGAACCACCAGAAGACGCGTTTGAGATTACGGTAAATCCTTTAAATGCCCCAGATGAACCAGAATATATTGAAATAGAATTTAAAGAAGGGATACCAATAAAACTAAATGGTAAAGAGTATAAAGAACTATGGAAGTTAATTTGGGATTTAAATGAGATTGGCGGTAAACATGGTGTAGGAAGAATAGATATGGTAGAGAACAGATTAGTTGGAATTAAAACTAGAGAAGTTTACGAAAGCCCGGCAGGATTAATCTTGATAAAAGCATATGATGAGTTGGAAAGCCTAGTTTTAGATAGGTTTACGTATCATTATAAATTAACACATATATCTCAACCATACGCAGACCTCGTTTACAACGGTTTATGGTTTTCAAAACTTAGAGAAGCTTTAGATAGTTTTACAAACGAATTGGCAAAATTAGTTAACGGAGTAGTTAGATTTAAACTTTATAAAGGAAATGCTCAAATTGTAGGTAGAAAATCTCCTAACGGATTATACTTTGAGAATTTGGCAACTTACAGTCCTGAAGACGAGTTTGACCATAAGGCAGGGGAATATTTTACAAAAGTATGGGGATTACCTTTAAAAGTTTTTGCTAAAGCTCAAAAAAAGAAAAAATAATTGGAGTTTTAAGTTTGAATTCTAACAAAAAAACAGTAGAACAATTAGAAAAAGAAAAGTGGGCTTTAGGCTCACTGATTTTAAATATCTTTTTAACATCAATAAAATTTATATTTGCATTGATAACAGGTAGTTTATCTCTTATGGCAGAAGCTATACATTCCTTTTCAGATTTAGTTGTATCCATCATCTCACTGATTAGTGTTAAATTGGCAAATAAAAAAACTGAAGAATTTCCTTACGGTCTTTATAAAATAGAGAACATAGCATCAATAATAATCTCAATATTTTTAATTTTTACTGCTTATGAAATAGTAAAGGAAGCTTTATTTTCTACGGAAGAAAGAGAATTAAAAAATGTAGAATTGGCAATTTTTGTTATGGTTATAACAATGATACTTACATTCTTTTACTCAAGGCTGGAGTTAAGGGCTTCTGAAAGATTAAACTCTCCAACATTAAAGGCTGACGCAAGTCATATATGGGCTGATTTTTTATCTTCAGTAATTGTTATAGTAGGTTTAGTGGGAACGTATTTAGGTTTCAATTTAGATAAATATACAGCGATAATTGTTTCATTATTTATTGTCCACAGTGGTTGGGAAATATTTACATCTGGTTTAAAAACTCTACTAGACGTTTCTTTGGATAAAGCAGAGTTAGAAGCTATAAAAGATATTATAAAAAGATTTCCTTCTGTTAGAGAGATAAAATATATCAGAGGAAGAGAAGCTGGAAGTTTTAAATTTTTAGAAATGGAAATACTTCTAAACAATTCTAGTTTAAGAAATGCCCATAAGATTGTTGATAAGATAGCAGACCAGATAAAAAGGGAGATACCCAATATTGACAGTGTTTTTATCCATTATGAACCTGTTAGACAGTATGGTTTAAAACTAGGAATTTTAACAGATGATAAAAATACACTTACAGATTTTAAGTCTGCAAAAAAAATTAAAGTAATTTTTATAGATGAAGATTTTAGTATAAAGGATAGATACGAAGTTAGCGTTGAAGGTGGAGAAAAGGAAGTTGCTAAAAAGTCAATAGAAAACAATTTAGATATGATTGTGTCTAAAAATCATCCATTAGATTTTGAGGTTAGATGGGATTTGGCTAGGGCTGGTATTATTGTTTGGGAAACGGAAAAGGAAAGCTGTAAAGAAGCACTTGAAGAAGTTTTAAAGTCTTATAAAGAGTTAAAGATGAAAAAGGAAGAATAAATTTTATTTATTTTGCATATATTTGTAATCGTAAGTTTCAGCCATTGTTGGAAGGATAACAGATTTATCAGTTTTACTTAGATATATTTTTCTAACTATATCAAAACCGTTATACCCTTTTAAATATACTTCTCCTATGTAATATTTCTTTCCTTCATAAACTTTAACATCAGAAACCATATGCATACCAGTAACATAATTTTTTATTATTCTTTCAGCTTCACTTAAAGGATATGTAGCCTTTACATACTTTTCCTGTTTAACTTCCACACCTAAGTTAGATGTGTTTTTTGTAGCAGTTCCACAAGATGCCAACATAACAGAGCCTATACCTAAAGCTATAATAAACTTTTTCAACCTTTATTCCTCCAATATTAAATTTTTCCCAATTATACAGAACAAAAAAGTCTGTAAACAAATACTAACTGATTTCTTTTACCAATTCTTTACCCTTAAAGAGTTAGCTATAACGAACGCACTACTTAAAATCATAGCCAATGCAGAAAATATAGGATTTAACTTTCCCATCACAGCTAAACCAATTCCTATAACATTATATATGAAAGCCCAAAACATATTTGTGTATATAACTTTTTTTACCTTTTTAGCAAGTATTACCGCTAAAGGAACTTTTCTTAAATCATCACTTAATAAACTAACATTTGCACTTTCTCTAGTAAGGTCTGTACCACAACCTAAAGCTATACCTATATCTGCCTTAGCTAAGGCAGGAGCATCATTTATTCCATCTCCAACCATACCAACTGTAATTCCTTTTTTCTTAGTTTCATCAATTATCTTAACTTTATCTTCAGGTAATAGTTCTGCATACACTTCAGATATATTTAACTTTCTTTTAATAACATCAGCAAAATATTTAGTGTCCCCAGTTAAAACAGCCACATCTATACCTAACTTTCTTAAGGCTTCAATAGCCTTTGGAGCTTCCTTTTTTATCTTTTGCCCAAATAATATTAATCCTTTTAACTCCTTATCTACAGCGACAAAAACAGGTATCTTACCTTCTACTTCTGCATTTTTTAAAATTTCAATCTCCCTTTCAGATATATTTATACCTAATCTTTCCATAAATCTTTTACTACCTATATACACCTTTTTATCGTCAACCAGCCCCTCTATACCATATCCAAAATGAACTTTTATATCTTCAACATCTAAATCACAGGATAAATTTTTTTTCTTACAATAAGAAAGTATACTTTTTCCTATAGGGTGTTCAGAATTAGCCTCTAAACAACATACAACTTTTAGATATTTTTCTTCCAGATATATATCTGTAATATCCAAATTCCTTTCTGTTATTGTTCCTGTCTTATCAAAGAATATTTTTTTCACGCTGGATAACTTTTCTAAAACATCAGCTCCTTTAATTATAATTCCTTCTTTCATTGCCTCACTTAAACCAACCCATAAAGCTAAAGGTGCTCCTATACTAAAGGCACAGGGACAGGATATTAACAGGACAGACAAAAATACTATTAAAGCCTTTTCAAAACCTTCATTTATATACCAGTAAGAGGCTGAGATTGTGGCTATCATTATTATTATTGGTAGAAAATAAAATGCTACCGTATCAGTTATACGGTTTATAGGAGCTTTAGAGCTTCTAATCTCCTTCATTAAGGCAATAAATCTGTTAAGTGTCCAATCTTCCGAAGGTTTATTGACCTGTATCTTAAAAACACCGTCTATATTTGTCGTCCCAGTATAAAGTTCATCTCCAACCTTTTTTAAAACAGGCTTTGTTTCTCCAGTTAACAAACTTTCATCAACATATCCCTGACCTTCTATAACAACACCATCGGCGGCTATCTTTTCACCGGGTGTAATTTTTACAATATCACCTACTTCTATCTCTTCAGGATTAATTTCTATCTCTTTTCCATCTCTGATTACAGTTGCCTTTTTAGGACTTAAATCAAGTAAAGTCCTCATAAAGTTAGAAGCTTTAGCTCTGGAAGATGTCTCTATATATCTACCAAAAGTTAACAAAACTAAAATCATAGTCGCAGTTTCAAAATATATATGTGGTTTATCTGTTAATACCGAATAAACAGATAGGAAGTAAGCAGAAAATGAACCTAAAGCGACTAATAAATCTGTGCTTATATTTACCTTTCCGTCATTTATTGCATTTCTTAGAATAGGTATTCCAATTAAAGCCATTACAGGAGTGGCAAGTATTAATATTATCCATTTTATAATGTTGGTGAACATCTTAGCCTGTGGGTCATCCGGTGTAAAATGAGCTCCGTAAAGATATGTACTTAGCATGAATACAATCATTGATAGGAAAAAACCGAAACCAAACTTCCCGAGAAATGCTACAGCTGTGCCTTCCTCACCTCTTAAGCCTGTAGTTTTGTAAATCAAATAACATCCGAAACAACAAAAATCTTTCTTCTTCCCATCTATCTCAAATTGTAAAGGCTTACCTGTAATTGGAATACCACATTGAAAACATTCTTTGCCTTCAATTAAAGGTTTACTACATTCACATTCTATATTCACAACAGAATTTTTATTTTTAGCCATTCTATTACCTTTATTTATTAATGGAACTGTTTTTATTTTAACATCTTACATCTAGCCTGATTTTAACCTGTGGATAAGATGTCATTTTAATGTCATTTTAATGTCATTTTAAAAATCAGGTTGTCAATTTAAAAATATGGAGAAAATCTTCTCTAAGCCAGTAGCTAAGCCGATTATACGATTTTTCATCAAAGTGGATAATAATTTTAAATTCACACTTTCCACATTTAAATCCACATTAAACTCACATTTTAAAATTGTTTCAAAGCCTTATATATCAATATTTTGCGGAGTTATCCACATAATTCACACCTTATTATTATTATTATTATAGTTATGTATATTAGTTAAAATATAATTAAATAAAAGTAATAATACTGATGTGAATTTAAGAAAATCTCCGTCTTAGATATTCCTTGCCTAAGATTTTTTAATCACTTAATATAATTAAAAATCTAATTTTTAACTTTTTTGGAATACATTGGAAAAAAATCATCGTAGAAGAAAAGGAAAACCTTACGGTAATATCAAACCAAAAAATTATAGGGCTATATACGAGGAAAAATTTTATGATGTCTTATTACAGCTAAGATACCCTTTAATGACGATTATATTTTTCACTACTTTAGGTATATTAATGTTAATGATAATAAATCAAAAGTCTGATGGTAAAAGTGTATTAAATTATTTCTTTCATACAATTATTACATTTTCAACTGTAGGATATACTGAAGGTTATGATACGGAACATTTAGAGATAAATAGACTTTTCACTTCTATATTTATAATCGTTACATTACCGTTAGTTTATATGTATGGTCTTGTCAGTATAGTAAATGTTTTTATGAACGGTAATATTGAGGAAATATACAGGTATTGGAGGATGTATAAAAGAATGGAGAAGTTAAACGGGCATTATATAATTTGTCATTTTAATGAGATAACTAAAGAGTTAATGAAGCAGCTAAAAAAAAGAAAAGTAAAGTTTGTCCTCATAGAGCCCAATCCTGATAAAGAAAAAGAAATTAGAGACTTTGGAGTGGAATTTTATGTTATAGATGAACCTTACAAACGGGACGTTTTGCTTGGGGTTGGTTTAGAAAATGCAAGAGGATTAGTTACAGCTTTTGAAGAAAATACACAAGACATAGCAGTTATTGTTACAGCAAGATTGATAAGACCTGATAAGGAAAATTTCTATATTGTGGCAACTGCAACAAATGAAGAAAGTGCAGAAAAGATGAAGCTTTTAGGTGCTAACGAGGTAATAATTCCAAGTTTTACTGTAGGTAGAAGAATAGCATCCTTTATTTTTCATAAGCCTACACCTATATTAGATAGATTTTTAGAGAGAATAGCTTACGGAGAAAAGACAGACATTGATTTAATAGAAGTAGCTATAGATAAGGACAGCGAGTTGGCGAATAAAAAATTGAAAGAAATAAAACTACCTCAACAGACAGGGACAACTGTTGTCGCTATAGTAAAAAATGATGGAAGAATGAAAATATCTCCTTCAGGAGATACTACGGTATCTGAAGGTGACCATCTTATACTTTTAGGTCATCCTAAGGCTTTAAAGAGGGCAGAAGAGTTTATAAAGAAGCATCAAATTGAAAAAACAGAGGTTTAAGGAGTAGAGTATGATTAAATGGTCTAAGGTATGGTCTGATTTTTTTATATTTTTAGCTTTAACAAGTAATGTAGGTTTTATATTCAGTGGAGACCCTTACCAGCTTATAATAGCAGTAGGAGTTAATTTGATAGCTACAGTTTTAAAGTTTGGAGCAAAGAAAATATTATCGGCGGAACTTTTGGCAACTGCATTAGTTGCAGATTTACATCTAATACCTGCTACAATCCTTTATTTTACAGAAACACATGTCCATTTAGCTGTAGGATTGGCTATAGGTGCGGCAGTAGCTAATGCCATATCTATAATTATGTTAATAATAGAGATAATTTTTGAGTATTCTAAGGAAGAAGATTATTGAGGATAGGTTGCAGTTATCGTTGGAAGGTTATAAAATAAATAAGGGTTTTGCGAGCGTGGCGGAATTGGCAGACGCGCGGGACTTAGGATCCCGTGGCCGAAAGGCCGTGAGGGTTCGACTCCCTCCGCTCGCATTAGATAAATCAACTTTACAAAACAGTTTTAGATATTATTAATCCATTCTCATTTATTATTAACTCTTTCATTTCCATTTCAAACAAAATCTCTAATAACTCATCCACTCCAATGCCTGTATAATTTGATAACTCATCTATATGTGTAGGTTTAGATAGATACTTTAAAATCTCTTTCTCTATATCTGTTAACTCAATTTCACTGTTTTTAGTTATACTTTTTAAAAATCCAATTTCTTTGTATATATCTTCAACATCAGTTAGAGGGAATGCACCTTCCTTTAATAAATTGTTATTACCTTTTCCATAAGGATTGTTTATATTCGTAGGAACAGAAAAAACAAGCCTGTTATACTCCAATGAATAATTGGCAGTTATTAAAGCTCCAGATTTTTCAGAGGCTTCAGTTATTACTGTTCCATACGACAAACCTGCAATAATCCTGTTTCTTTTTGGAAATGTATATTTTGAAGGCTTAGTGCCTATTGGAAAATCTGACAAAATACATCCTTCTTCTTTTAGTTGATAGTACAAGCTTTTATTTTCATAAGGATAGATAATGTCTATACCACTACCTAAAACAGCTGTCGTTTTTCCTTTAACCTTTAATGCAGATTGATGGGCTATACTGTCTATACCTAAAGCCATACCTGACACAATATTTATACCATCTTCAGCTAGCTCTTTACTAAATTTTTCTGTAACAAGTCTTCCATAACTTGAATACTTTCTGCTACCAACTATTGATATGCTACACTCAGTTATATTTATATTTCCCAGATAGTATAAAACTATAGGTGGTTCGTCTATTTCCTTTAAAAGTAAAGGGTAGTCTTTATGATTTATATGGATTATATTTATACTTTTTCTTTCTGCCTTTAACAGTTCCTGTTCAGCTAACTTTCTGTAGATTTTATCTCTATTTAAAATAATCTCTGCAGATTTTTTTGGAACATATTGGGACAATTCAGAGACAGATAAATTAAATATATTTTTTGGAGATTTAAATTTATCAATTAAAATTTTTAAAGTTTTACTTCCTACACCTTTAATAAAGGCTAATTCTAGATAATCTAAAATTTCCATACATAAAAGAAAAAAAAGGAAAAGAATTATATTAATCTATTTCTCTGTGCTTTCGTTATAGATGTTGCAATCCTTATATCTCTAGGAAATTCTGTTCCTCTCTTTGTTGTCCTTATCTCTAAATTTTCTGTATGGAAAAAATTCTTTATTATTTCTAAAGCTTTGTCTATATCAAAATCTTTACATGAGAATATATCCAGTGAGAAGTATTCCTTTTCAGGAAATGTATGTATACTTATATGACTTTCAGCTATTATAACAAATCCCGATATTCCCCAGTCTTCAGGTTTTTCCCCACCGTCGTACTTGAACACATAAGGGGGCATTATTTTAGTCATCTCTATTTCTTTTGGAAGCTCATCTAAGAAATTTGTGATAGCCTCAATGCTGGATAGTACATTGTAATCTGCTTGATAACCATCAACCATTAAATGTGGACCAAATCCTAACAATCCATCTGTCCTCCTAAAATTGATAAATAATAACTAAGATATTATAAAACAAAAAAAAGAAAAAAACTTAAGATTTAAATCCTGTGGTATGCAGCTATAGCGGCAGAGATAACAACAGCCAAGTCTTCTGGATTTTCCTCTTTGTGTTTAAGTTTAAAGGTAGGTAATTTTCTATCTAGATAACCTGTATCAAATATACCTTCTTTAAAATCTTTATCCCTAACAATCTGTCTGAGTAAAGGTAGATTTGTAGGAACGCCTCTAACTTGGAACTCTTCCAACGCCCTCCTTGCTCTGTTTACCGTCTGTTCCCAAGTTAACGCCCAAACTGTAAGTTTTGCTATCATACTGTCATAGTAAGGCGGAATTATGTAATCTTTGTAAACTGCCGCGTCAATTCTTACACCGGGTCCACCGGGTGAGTAGTAAGATGTTATCTTACCGGGAGATGGTGCAAAATTTTTTGTAGGGTCTTCCGCGTTTATTCTAAATTCTATAGAATAACCTCTAAAGTTTATATCTTCCTGTAGGAAAGGTAATTTTTCCCCTTCAGCTATTCTTATCATCCTTTGGACAATATCAACTCCGGTGATAGTCTCTGTTATAGTATGCTCCACCTGAAGTCTTGTATTCATCTCTATAAAGTAGAAATTATCATTCTCATCAACTAAAAACTCCAGTGTACCTGCACTTTCATAACCTAGTTTAAACATTGCTTTAACTGCTATTCTGTATAACTCTCTCCTTACTTCAGGGTTTAATTTTGGTGATGGTGCAATCTCTATAATCTTTTGGTGTCTCCTCTGTATTGAACAATCCCTTTCACCTAGATGTATAACATTTCCATACTTATCTGCTAAAACCTGTATCTCTATATGTCTTGGATTTTTAACATACTTTTCTATAAAAACGTCTCCCTTTCCGAAAAACTTCTCAGCTTCACTGGTAGCAGATTTGAATAAACTTTCAAAATCTTCTTCCCTTTCAACTATTCTCATTCCTCTACCGCCACCACCGTAAGCCGCCTTTATAATGACAGGAAAGCCTATTTCTTTAGCTATCCTTTTAGCCTCTTCTATATCTTTTATTGGTTCAACTGTTCCCGGTAAAACTGGAACTCCAACTTCCCGCATAACTTTTTTAGATGTAATCTTATCTCCAAACAGTCTTATATGTTCTGGTTTTGGACCTATAAATATTAAGCCTCTCTTTTCACAGTATTCAGCAAAATCTGCATTTTCAGCTAAAAAACCATATCCCGGATGAATGGCATCACATCTCGTCTGTTTTGCCAAATCAACAATTTTATAAAAATTTAGATATGCTTTAATCGGGTCTCCCGGTATCATATAGGCTTCATCAGCCTTCTTTACCCATATACCGTTTGCATCAACCTCAGAGTATATTGCAACTGTTTTTATACCTAACTCTTTACAAGCTCTTATAATTCTAGTTGCTACTTCTCCCCTGTTAGCTACTAAAACTTTTTTTATCTTTTTCTTTACAACCATACTAAATTCTCCTGAAAGTTTTTAAGAGAAGAAAATTATTTCTCTTCAAAAATTTCTATATTATCATTTTCAACGAATTCTCTATGTAAAGCTCTAACTGCCTGTTCTGCTTTATCTTCGTCTATAAGACAGGATATTTTTATCTCTGATGTTGAGATTGCATATATATTAATTCCTTCCTTTGCCAAAATGTTAAACATCTTCCCTGCAGTTCCTGAGTGGGTCTTCATTCCTAAACCTACAACAGAGACTTTTGCTATTCTGTCGTTTCTATCAACCCTTTCAGCTCCTATTTCTTTCGCTACTTTTTTAGCTATCTCTTCCGCCTCTTCAGCATCAGTTTTATTTACAGTGAAAGATATATCAGTATGTCCCTTATGTGATACATTTTGCACTATCATATCAACTACAATATTCGCATCTCCCAATGCTGAAAACAGTTTAGCGGCTATACCCGGTTTATCGGGAACTTGGACGACAGTTATCTTACTTTCCTTTAAATCGTGGCTTATACCTCTAACTACTACCTTTTCCATCTCTTCATTTTCCTCCTGTATCCATGTTCCATTTTCCTCTGAAAAAGTAGACCTTACGTGAATTTTTACTCCATACTTGGCGGCAAACTCTACAGACCTTATCTGCATAACTTTCGAGCCTAACGATGCCATCTCCATCATTTCTTCATAACTTATAACTGGAATTTTCCTTGCATTTGGAACAATTCTAGGGTCTGCAGTATATACACCTTTAACATCTGTATATATCTCACAGTAATCGGCCTTTAAAACCGCCGCCAGAGCAACTGCAGTTGTATCAGAACCACCTCTACCTAAAGTTGTTATATTTCTGTTTTCTGTAATACCTTGAAAACCTGCAACTACAACAACTCTACCTTTTTCTAGCTCTTTATTTATTCTTCTTATACCTATTTTTTTTATTCTTGCCTTTGTATAAACGTTATCTGTAAATATAGGTACTTGCCACCCTGTTAAACTTACAGCATCAACACCTATATCCTTTAAAGCCATAGCTAACAATCCTATTGCAACCTGTTCCCCTGTAGAAACGACAACATCATATTCCCTTGGGTCAGGTCTCTTTGAAACCTGTTTAGTTAATTCTATAAGTCTATCTGTTTCCCCTGACATTGCAGAAGAAACAACTACAACCTTATTACCTTCATCTACCGCCTTTTTTACTCTTTTAGCTACCCTTTTAATATTCTCAATACTACCTACAGAAGTACCTCCAAACTTTTGAACTAGAAGTGGCAAGTCTAAATCCTCCTGTTTATCTGTATTTTAAGATTGGATGAAATCTATTCTCTTAACCTTAATTATACCATTCAAGGAATTTGACACGAATATATAATCTGCTTCAAATAAATCTTTTAATTTATATTTACCCTCTTTAACTTCTAAATCTACCTCTCTAGCTTTCCTTAAAATCTTTTCCCTTGTTATACCCTCCACCAAGCCGCACTCTAAGGAAGGAGTGTATAAACATCTTCCCTTTATCCAAAATATATTCGCGGAAGTTGTTTCAGTTATATAACCTTCTTCATTTAATAAAATTGCATCATCATAACCTTTTTCTATTGCATATCTTTTTGCCAAAACATTTAACATATAGTTTGTAGTTTTAAATCTTAATAAAGGATTTGAACTGTTAACTCTGTACGGAGAAACAGTTAAACAGATTTCCTTTTTAGGCTGTTTGTAAGGTTTTATAATAACCAATAGATGGCTTTTGTAAGGTTTTAAAGCGTAATAATCTCCACCTTCAGATAATAAAACAGTTTTTATATATAAATCTTTACCTACATTGTTTTCTTCAGCCAAATCTAAACTTTTTTCTATGTAATAGATATAATCTTCTAAAGTTATTCTAGGGATAGATAATAAATCAGCACCTTTAGATAATCTTTCATAATGTTTTGTTATACTCTTAGGTAAGCTACCGTTATATCTAAATGTTTCAAAAATACCTTCTCCGTATAAAGTTGTCCTTAATGGTCTTTTTTTATCTTCCATCAATTCACCGTCTAATGTTTTGATAACCAAATCTACCATTTTACTTACCTCTAGAAAAGAAAATTAATTAATGTAGTTTATAATATTAGATTTAATCAAACAAGAATAAGATTTGTTTATACCGATATTTACAAAGGAGACAAAATGGAAGTTTTTATAAATCTTATACATTTTCCTGTTTATACTTTAGGAGTTGGTAAAAGAATAGGTCTTTGGTTTCAAGGCTGTAGTATAAGATGTAAAGGTTGTATGTCTAAATATACGTGGGAGTTTGATGAAAAGTATAAAACAGATGTGGAAGATGTTTTAAAAGAGATATTTAGTTTTAATGTAAAAAAGATAACAATATCAGGTGGTGAACCTTTTGACCAATCGGAAGCATTAGAGTACATATTGAAAAAACTTAAGAAGAATAATTTTAACGATATTTTAGTTTATACCGGTTACGAGTACGATGAATTAATAAAAAAATACAAAAATATATTAGATTATATAGATGTTTTAATAGCAGGAAGATTTATAGAAGGATTAGAAAGTAAATACATATGGAAAGGGTCTGAAAATCAAAAAATGTATATATTTAATAAGAAACTTGAAAAAATTTATAATGATTATAAAAAAAAGAAAAAAGATAAAAGACTACAAATTGTAGAAAAAAATAACGATATATATATATTAGGAATACCTTATCAAAAAGATATAAAGGAGATAATGGATGAGTTTATGTAAGATATGCCCTACTTGTGGAACGAAAAACCCTCCTGATGAACCTATATGTATAAACTGTATGACAGATATAACATCTGTGCCACCTATAGAGTGTGATGAAATAAGTAAAAAGGGAATTGAGCATAAAACTCAGGAAAGTAAAATACCATTTGATTTATTAGATTTAGAAGAAGATGAAAAAACAGTTATTCTCAGTAAAAGTAAATTAATTCTAAAAGGTGAAGATTTTGAGATAGTTGTTAGAGATGGAGATGTTGTAGGTAGACATGCTGTAGGTAGCGATTTTTTACAGAGATATAAAACAGTATCTAGGAAACATGCTAAATTCAGTTATAAAGATGGTACTTGGTTTGTACAAGATTTAAACAGTACAAATGGTACATATTTAAACGGTTTAAAGCTTTTGCCACTTCAAGAATTCCCATTGAAAAATGGAGATAAATTAAGCCTTTCTGGAAGTTTAGAATTTACAGTAAATATTTTTAAATCTTAAAAGATATGGATAAAATTTTAAATCTATTTGACAAAGATTTTTTAGCATTATTTCAACATACTTTATTAGGAATACCTATCTATAAATGGTTATCAGCCCTTTTAGTATTCCTGTTTTTCCTAATATTAAGAAGACTATTTTCATTCTTTGTAAGAAAAGTTGTAAGAAGAATAATTTTAAGAACAAAAACTAAGCTAGATGATAAAATATTAAAACTGTTAATATCTCCGTTAAGATACCTATTATTAGTCTTTGGTTTATGGTCTTCCTTAAAAATTTTAGGTGTAAAAGGAGAATTTTTTAATCATTTCATTAAAAGTTTATTAATAATTGCCGTCTTTTGGACATTCTACAATGCGGTAAATATATTTAAGTCTGAAATCTATAAATTTTCTGCTAAATTTGGAAAGGATTTATCACAGGAAATAGGAAATTTCTTTATAAAAACCTTAAAAGTTTTAATAATAGCCTTGTCTGTAGTTGCCGTTTTACAGGAATGGGGAATAAATGTTTCTGCATTTGTGGCATCGCTAGGTTTAGGTGGCTTAGCATTTGCATTGGCGGCTAAAGACACTGTAGCAAATCTATTTGGTGGTTTAACTATACTTGCTGATAAATCTATGAAGTTAGGTGATTGGGTTAAAGTTGGGGCTGTTGAAGGAATTGTTGAAGATATAGGATTAAGAACATCAAAAATAAGAACATTTGAAAAATCTTTAATAACAGTTCCAAATAGCTATATAGCCAACAATCCTATAGAAAATTTTTCCAGAAGACAAAACAGAAGAATTAAGATGTATATAGGTTTAACTTACGATACTCCTGTTTCCATAGTTCAAAAAATAGTGAAAGAGATAAGGGAAATGCTGATAAAACATCCTAGAATAGACAAAAATTTAACTTTACTAGTTTATTTTGACCAATTCGGAGACAGTTCTTTGAATATATTTATATACACATTCACAGATACGGCAGATTGGGAGGAGTATTTGGCTATAAAACAGGATGTTATGTTTAAAATAATGGAAATCGTGGAGAAAAATGGTTCAGCTTTTGCATTTCCATCAGAAAGTATATATATAGAAAAACTTCCTGACTTACCAAAAGGTTTTAAGATAGAGGAGTAAGCTATTAACTAAATAATAGGTTAATTGTAAAATAGAAGTATATTTGTAGGGAGTTAATAATATGAAGAGAAAAGAGTTAACTTTTACAGTGAAAGTTATAACTCCTACTTTTATGGGAGGAGGTTTTGGTCAAAACGATAGTATTCGCCCTTCTGAAATCAAAGGCTTAATGAGATACTGGTTCAGGGCTGTGGCTGGTTCTATCGTTGGTGATGATATTAAAGCTTTGAAAAAATTAGAAAGTTTGGTATTTGGTTCACAGGAGAGAAGAAGCCCATTTGGGATAGTAATCAAATATTTGAAAGAATATGAAGAATACAAGTTGGATTGGAATAACTTGGAAAAAGGAGTTAAATATTTAGGTTTTGTTATAAATATGAATAAAGAAAGATTAAATAATGTCATTAAGGCTGGTTCAAAATTTGAAGTTAAATTTTTATTTAAAAATTCTGTAGATGAAAGAATTATAAAATTAGTTGCTTACTCTTTTTATCTTGCTACTGCTTTAGGTGGTTTCGGCTTAAGAGCAAGAAGAGGTTTTGGAAGTTGGCAGATTATAGATGTTAGAACAGAAGGAATAGAAGAAAAAACAAGTAAAGATTTTGAACATTTAAAGGATTATGATTTAGGAAAAGATAAAATTCATAATATTAAAGGAATAATTGAAGGTTTTAAAGAATTAATAAAAAATTTAACGGAAATAACTAATTTAAACAGAAATTATAACTTTAAGACTATAGATGAAAATTTTATTTATATTCACAGGTTAAATAGTAACAATTGGCAAGATGTTTTAGATAATTTAGGTAACAAATATAAGAATTTCAGAAAAATTAGAATAAACGGAGTGTTTGTAACTCCCGAGTATTATAATATCAGGAATTTTATATCTAATAAGTGTGAATGGGATAAAATAAGAAAAAATCAATGGAATTTTGCATTTGGTTTACCTATTCAGATAAATTCAAGAGAAGGTATTCCAAACGTATTAAATGTGCCACCAAAAAGAAATAAAAGAGGCAATATAATTCCTACTACAATAGGGAGATTTAAAGTAGAGCATAAGAATGATTATTTAGAAAGACTACCTTCAACCGTTTGGTTTTCTATAAAAGAAAAAAATAATCAATATTACGCAATACTTACATATTTAGAAGGCAACTTATTTCCTGATGAAAACAATGACAAAATAATATTTGAGTTTGATAAATTTTTACCTTTAAATAGAAAATGTAATAATCCACCTAAATCCATAGAAGTTCAATACAATGCTGACGAGTTAAAAGATAAAGTAAAGAGTTTTTTAAGAGGTTTTAATAATGTTAGGAGAAACTAAAACCTATCTATTTCAAATAACAATTCCATCGGTGCAAAAATTTATAAGCAGTTCAAGAAAAAGTGCAGATTTATGGGCTGGCAGTTTTATGGTTAGCTGGTTGATGAAAAAGCTTTTGGAAATTGCTATAAAAGATTATAAAGCAGAGCTTATTTATCCTGTTATTAATATAAATAAAGAAAACGAAGACAAGCTAATAGCCAACATTCCAAACATAGCCATTTTTATAGTTAGATATATTAACGAGAATAAAGCAGAAGAAATAAAAAAAGACTTAGAAAAAAATTTTGAAAAACTCCTAAACGATATTGCAGAATTCGGGACAGATAAACTGTGTCAGGAAGAATTAATATTTAAAGATGAAATAGAAAATAGAGCTTTAAAAATAGAAATTGATTGTTTATTTGATAGTAATGAAAAAACAAACTATGTAGATTTAGCAAAGTATCAGATAAAAGAAACTTTAAAACTTTTCGTTGAATATTTAGAATTAAAGGATATAAATGACTATAAAGAAACATCTGAAGATTTAGCTAACTTAATAAACTATCAGAAAAAATCTCAACTTCCAGATATAGAGTACATAGAAAATTATAAACTTGTAAAGTTACCTCAAAGCTGGGATAAATGGGAAAATTGGGAAAAATTTTATGAAAATGGTTTAAAAAAAGAAATTATAAGTAAAAAAGATAGAAAGGAAGAAATAGAAAATCTGGAGTATTTACAGGGTGTTTATAGATGTTCCTCCTGTGGAGAGCATATAATCATAGGGGCAACTTTAAAAGATTGGAAAGGTAATACTATCTGGAAACCATTATGGGAAGCTAATCCGAAGTATTTCAGTAGAGGAGAAAGGCTTTGTGGTGTTTGTTTAGCTAAAAGGTATTTTAGAGAATATATACAAGAAAAATATAAGATAAAAACTGAAGATTTAGGATTTCCTTCTACTTCAGAAATTGGAGCAACTTTGTTTAAAAAAGAAATTTTAAAAATATTAAAAAATAAAAAAGATGATAAATTAGAAGAATTTTTATTAAATTTAGGTCAATTTTTTAATTTAGGAGATACTAAAGGAAACTATGTAAAAAAATTTTCTGAAGAGTTAAAGGATATAAATCCTGAATTAAAAAGCTTTGTAGAAGGTTTATTAAATATAGACGGTGAATGGTTTTTAGAGGATACTTGGAAGAATAAAAATGATTATGAAGTAATTGGGGCTGATGATAAAAAAGCTAATCAGATGTTAAAAACTTTAAAAGAGATTTATAAATATTTAGAAAATAAAGGAGTTGAAAAACATTATAAACCTTCTGAATACTACGCAGTTATAATGCTTG
>QNZF01000043.1 GCA_003978485.1 Persephonella sp. | reverse complement strand
TCGTAAACATCTTTTAAAGATTTTAATGATGCGTACTTTGATACAACATAAAAATGATAGTAAACATTTATAGGTTTAAATCTCCATTTTTTATCCGTTAACTCAAATGCCTGTATAACATTTCTGTATCTGTAGTAAGGTGGTTTCCAGTTATTGGTATAGTAGTTCTCATTCTGGAAGGATGCATAGACTTGAAAGTATTCCTTTTTATTAACACCCATAGGTGAGACTAGAGATAAGAATGGCTCTTTATATGATATTCCAGTGTCTCCTGCATTAAGATTTAATATTTCATTCTCATAACATAGTTTTAATACCTGCCAAGGTGGATTACAATCTCCCGTCCAGAAGAACAGTTTAGCCTTTTTATTTGGTGGAGCTAGTCTAGTATTAATGTATTTTAAAGAACCTAATATTTCCCTGTTTATATCAAAATGGTCGTATCCTTTTATAATTAAGGAGTAACCTTTTTTTATCTTAATAGACGTTAAAACTGCCTCCCATTTGAAAGGATGACTAAATGAGTGGCTTGCAGGCTCAACATTTGGTAATGAGAATATGGAACGGGCTATATTTTCTAATTTTTTATGTGGATATTTCGGATAAGCTCCCCAAGGTGCAATTTCTCCCTCTATAATAGATACAGAATGAGGCCATTTATACTTTTTGATAAAATCATCTCTAACTACTTCAGAGGAGAATTTTTTAAGATTGTAATCTAATCTCTGTATAAAGCCATCACCATCAATATGTATGTATAAAATTCTATTACCGGATAAAGTTGTTTCATCGGGCATAGGATAGTTATTTATTTTAAATGCTTTTTTAAAGAAAAATAAAGGGTCAACAACCCACATCGTATTGTTAAATCTAGTGTATGTGCTAGCTCCATAAAGACCATATCCTCCCCAATCTGTAAGGGCAATAGGAACAGTTTTTTGTCCTTTGTCGTTTTCTAAAATCAGTAAAGGTTTAGACTTTTTACCTTTTGGATAAATTGCAACGTCTCCAAAATCTACAAAAGGCTCACTTTCAAATCCTAAATGTTTGTCTTTAAAAATAATTTTAAAATTATCGTTATTAGCCTTATTAGGTTCTACATTTATACCTAACGGTTTTAAATACTCTTCTGTCAAAGGGAAACCAAAATCATCAACGAATAGAATTTTATTTCCCTCTTTTATCCTAGTAAGTATCCAGTTGTAAAACTTTTTAGGATTTTTTACTAAATGGACACCTGGCCAAACAACAATTGCTCCGTATTTATCAACTAATGGAGTGTCTAAAGGTGGTAACTCCGTATTAATTTCCTTCATATAGGGTATATATCCGTAGAACTCTAATATTAACTGTGCCATATAGTGCTGACCACAACTTACAATCTCAGGACAAGACCTTTTATCATACAGAATTAAAGCTCTTCTCGGTTTTATCTGAAAAAATGAAGTTCCTATTATATTTATCTCTTTATTTGTTATGTAAGGAATAAAACCTAACTTTTCTATTTTTTTAGCTGTTTGGAAAGCCTTTTTTCTTTCCTTCGGCGGAAGGTAGTCTATGACTATAACATTTATTTCATAACTTTTAACTTCGTTTAGCTTAGATAACAGCCATTTTCTCTCCTCTTCTGATACTTCCCTATATCCACCATTCTTTAAATCTAATCCGTAAAATAGACTTTCAGCTACTACTCCATCAACATAATCTTTAACTTTATCAATTATCTCAAATCCCCTGTTTAAAACTATCTTTTTAGATGGGTATATTTCTTTTACAGATTTAATAAAACCTATTAAAGCCCTTTCATATCTTTCCCTTTTATCTGTGTCCTTAAGAACAGATTGATAACTATCTATCGTATCAAAGAAAAATCCATCGTAATTTTTATATCTTGATAATTTTTTCAGTAAAAATTTTTGATAGGCAGGGTTTGTTATATCCAAAACAACTGTATTCCAATCCTTATTTTCACCAATTATCCAGCTTTTATTTATTTCTTTATATTCTTCGCTATTTTTACTAACTTCGCCTATGGATATATAGGCTATAAGCTTAGCCCTTTCCTTTTTGTAAACATTCTTATTCCTAGGGTCAACAACTAGCCAATCGCACATTTGATAAAGCTCAAATGGAACGTTATCATGGTAATAAAAACATACGGAAGGTTTAGCGTCGTTCCCAAAACTGTTCGTTAAATAAAACGTTAGAACTGATAAAAGAATTAAAACTAAACTATCTCTGATACATAAATGTTTCATAGGTCAACCTATTGAAGATTTTGTTTAAGATTATTAATGATAGTATAGCCGATAATAGACAGGAGAATAAGAAGCCTAATCCTGTATACTCAAAACCTAGTAATATTGTTACGTATGAAAATACACCATTGGACAATGCAAAAATAACACTTATTATTAAAGCTTCCTTCCTTCTATCCAGATAGAAAAGTATTGTTAGAATAGATAGGAAAAAAAGAAGTAGCCATGTTCCTAGAACAACTATGTTAAAGGTAGGTATGTATATTATAGGTATTCCTAAAAGTCTAAATATTCCTTCTGCAAATATTATGAATATTAGGGTAAATATTAACTGTCCTTTAAAAACTTCCATAATAGACGTTTTTGCAGTTAATATCATTTCTTCCCTGTATTCTTCTATCTTTGTTAAAGTTCCTCCTTCCCTAACTGCTGTGTAGTAATCATCATATTTTTTAGCAAAATCTGTTTCCAGTCTAAGTAGGAACAAAGCCATTCCCGGTATCATAGCCATATATGCTAAGAACATTGGTAGGTCATAAAAGAAAGAAGCCCTTAAAACAGATATTATGTTATCTCCAGTATCAGGATGCAGCCAATATAAAAATTTGTCTATCCATAGACCTAGATTTAGAAAAAAACCTATGATAATAAGTGAAGGATATATATTTTTCTTATTTAAAAAATCAAAATCTATAAATCTATCTGAACCAAATTCAAATGCAACTAAAAATAAGAGTAAGAAAAAAAGTAATCCATGTCCGATTAAAAAAGATGCTAAAAGTCCCTCAAGACCAAAATTGAAGAATGTAAATATTATAGCCAATATAAAAATTAAAAAGTATGATACTGCAAATGAGTAAAATATATATCTGTATGTTTTTAAAGCTGACAGTATTACGTTAAGTATCCATATTCCAGATAAAACGAGGAAGGAAAATATAAACAGAAGCCTATACTTTATGGATGTATCCACCAGAATAAAGACGGATGGTAAAATAAGAAAAAAACCAAAGAAAAGTGTGAAAACTATCATACCTATAATATTAGGTAGTATTTTGTCTAATTTTTTCTCGAAAATTCTGTCTGATATATATCTAGAAAAGTAGAGCTGAAAAAATCCTGTATAAATCAAGCTTAATGCAAATAGATAAGTGGTAGTTGTCAAAAATTGTAAAACATAATGTTTATCTATTAAAAAATCCTTAACTATACTAGCTGTAAATATTAAACCACCTACAGCTATAATCCAAGAACCTGAACCTATTACTGCAGAGTATCCGTAAGCCTTCAATACAGATAGTAAACTTTCCTTCTTTAAAAGTTTTTGTAATCTAAATCCTATTCCTGCCAACTATTCAATGCCTCTTTATAAATATTCCTATAACTATTTAAAAACTTTTCTAAGGAGTAATACTTTCTAACTCTTTCTAATGCTACCTTTTGACAGGAGTTCCATAAATCTTCATTTTTTAACAGTTTTACATAAGCCTCTGCCAAAGCTTCTGGATTTGCTATAGGAACAACTTCACCAGCCTTTCCTAACTTTTTATCTTCTTCGTCTATACCACCGTATATTAGCTGACTACATGAACCAACATCTGTTGTTATGGCAGGGACACCTGCCGCAAATCCTTCTATAACAACCAATGGCATACCTTCACTTATGGAAGTTAAAGTTAATATTCCAGTTTTAGGTAATATATCTTTAATATTTTGAAATCCTAAGAATTTAACATTTTCCTGTAAACCTAAACTGTCGACTAAAAAGTGGCATTCTTCCGCATAGTTAGGGTCTTCATCCTCAGGTCCAACAATCCAACCTTCAACATCAGGTATATAGTTTGCCACTATCCTCATAGCCTTTATAAATGTTTTTATATCTTTAATTGGGACAACTCTACCTATAAGTGTTATAACCTTTGGAACTTTTTTAGGTCTCTTTTTAACTAACTCACCTAAACCTTTAACATCAACACCGTTAGGTATAACAATAGTTTTTTCAGGGTCAGCTCCATACCTGATTTGTATCTGTCTAGCTATTTCAAATAGAGAGATAATAGGATTAGACGCTTTATAGGTGAATTTACCTAAACCTTCAAAAAATTTAATCCACATCTTTTTTAGATAATCTAATTCTCCCAACTCTTTTTGAAAAAGATTTCTCTTATCCTCTATCCAATCGGCACTTAACAAGTCTATTTTTCTCTCCCTAACATATATACCATGCTCCGTTAGTATAAAAGGTTTTCCAGTGTCAAAATGGAGTAAAGCTCCCAAAAAACCTGCATAACCTGTTGATGGAGAATGTATCACTTTATATCCTTTAAGATTTTGGGCAACATCAGTTATAACCCAGATAGGAGAGTGTATATTTCTAACAGTCCAAAAGTAATCAACAAAAGGATAGTTAGGACAGTTATTGTAATAATTTTCCGTTATAAATTCCCAAGAGTTCTTACTGTAGAGAAAAACTTCCTCAGTAATAACTCTGTTATAGAAATCTAAAGATTTAATGTAGTCAGGTATGTAATCACCATTTTTTGAGTTTTTATCAGACCCAAAATATTCGTGTAAACTGTAAACATACTTAAATTTGTCAGGTTCTACGTTTTTTTTTTGGATATTTAATTCTCCTTTCTTTCCAAATAGATAGTGAACTTCCAGATGGACTAGATTGTCTGGAAGTTTATATCTTATATCTCCGTAATCTTCCTCTCTACTTCCAAGAAAAACTATTCCAAATTTAAACTCAGATAATCCAGTTAATAACTGGTGTATCCAAGACGATACTCCCCCTTTTACATAGGGATATGTCCCCTCTGCAATTATCAATATATCAAAGTTATCAGCTTTTCTTATATATTTAACCACTACTCACCACTCCACAACGCATATATAGGGTATATATCAAAGTCATACCTTAAATAAGGGTACTTCATAAATAACTCTTTAACTTTTGAAAACTCCCCCTTTTCATAATACAATTTAGCTAAAGATGGAATAACTTCAAATTTTGGAATATTACTATCTAATGTTTCTCTTAACAATCTTTCTGCACTTTCATAATCTCCCTTTAAAAGATTTATCTTTCCTAATATAAGTATTACATGAGGGTCAACTTGTAGATTTTTTTCTTCTGCAAACTCTATAGCTTTCAGTGCATATTTATAAGTCTGATTAATATAATATTTATTAATTTCCTCGTCACCTATTCCTAAGTAAACAGCTTCCCAATAGGATTTAGCTAAATTTTCTAAAGCATCTAAATATTCTTTATCATCCTTAGCATTTTCTAAAATATTCATATAGTAATGGATTGAAGAAGTTATCTTTTTCTCTATCTTACTTAACTCAGAGAAACATAGTAATCTTATTTCATCGTTAGGGTCAGATAGACCTAATTTAAGCAGTTGAACTGTTTCAGGAGATATAGCTTCAGTTAAAAATATAAATGCTTTTAATCTTTTCTCCGCAGGTATTTTTGTATTTCTAACTAACTCTATAATAGCCGCTTCTCCAAACTTTCTTTTTGGAATTCTTAACTCTTCAAGTCCTTTCCATATGGAAAAATGGTTAAATGGATAAGCCGTCTTAGGCTTTTGTTTTTTTAGAATTATATAAAGTATTATTAATGCTATATAGCTAACAATTGGTGTAGAAAATACTATAACGAAGAGAGATATTAAGCTTAATGGAAATGGTTTTTTATATCTTTTAGGTAAAATAAGCCAAACTATTTGAGATAATGTAATACTTGCTAAAGTATGTAAAATTAGAACGGCAAAAATTTTACCTGTAAAATCTTTTGAAAAAAATAAAAGGTAAATAGAACTTATTTCGAAGGTAATAGAAAGAAATAAAAGTTTTTTCTGTGCAAAATACTGTGTAATCATGACTTAACCACTTTATAAATAGTTTTTTCTAAAGAGAATTTTCCAACAGGTATTATTTTGTGTAATAAAGATAATTCAGTATCCCTGCCAAAAAGTCTTCTTATACTTTTTCTTATTCTTTCTATAAATCCTTTAACATTAGCATCACTTGTAAAAGGCAGTAATACTATTAACATCTCTCTTGTCCCGTATTTATACCTGGTTGCGTAGTCTAAACCTCTGATAGAACCTTCTATTTCCATAAAAATACTTCCAACAGGTTCACTTTCGTCTGCATAAAAAACAACAATGTTACTTTCTATTCCGTATCTTTGGTAAAGTTGGGTTAGTATATCTATTTCTTTTACAAGGTAAATATCTATATCAAGATATTTTTCAATTAATTTTCTGTACTTTTCTGATGTTTCTAAATTTTTAATTAGATAAAATAGGAAAACATCTATTTTTAGCATATTATCTTTATTTAAATCTGTAAAAGGTATCTCTTTTATCAAAAGGAATGCTTTTATCTCATCATCTTCGACAACTGTTGAAACGGCCAAATACTTAGAAGGATTTGTTTTACTGTCTATATCTGCAACAGATAAGTAAACACTTTCCCTTCTCTCTAAAGCTTCTTTTATCATAGGGTCGTCAAAATCTAAATCTGCCCCATCCCCAACATTTGCAACTTCAACATAGCTTTCCTTATCTTCCTTATCCTGTATATATAAACTTCCACTTTCAACACTACTATATTTGGATATTAAAAGTAGAAAATCTTGAAATAATCTTTCTTCGCTTTTTACTATCATTCTATTAATCTCACTTAAAACATTTCTAATACTCATAGGTTTAAGAACATAGTTCTTTTCTATCTGGTCATGTGAGATTTTAAGTGTGTATAAACTTTCTCTTAAATACTTTAATTTTTCCTGTAAATATTCCATCTCTTTTTCTAACTTTAATATTTTGCTAGTCCAGAGATAATGTGCTTCGCTGAAAATTAACGTTAGTGTTAGGTACCATAGGAATGAATACAATGGAAATTCAGGATAGAATGCAAAACCTACCATTAAGAAGATAAGCATAGATAGTATACCTGCAGGGAAACCGTAAAATAGACTGATAACAGCAATAACTATTATAAAAAATTGAAAAGGCTTATTTATAAGAAGTATATCCTTAGGGTCTATAAAATACCCTATAATTAGATAAACAAGTAGTATTGATAAAGTATCTCCAAAAACTCTTAATAATTTAAATTTTTCAAACATATCTATCCCCAAGGGAAAATTTTATTTAATACTTTCTGCCAATTCATTTAATAATTCCTGTGCAAGTGTTCCAATTGATGAATAACCCATACCGCTTTTTGATGCTACACCTGACCAAACAGTTTTACCGTTCTTTAAATCAACTATTCTCATAGTTATATTTACGGCAGGTTCTCCATCTATTCCCGTTTTATATCTCCACTCATTTACAGTTCCAACAACTGCGTATCTGTAGCCTTCTTCTTTAAATTTTTTCAACATCTGTTTTATTTCTTCAGATTTGTACTCTTTTTGTTTATAAATTTTTTCATTTATATTAAATCCGTGTGAAACTAAAACCCCCTCTGCTATTTTTGATGCCCTCAAACCTGCTAATGGTGTTTCAGTATTATTTTCAAAAGGTAAAACTATAAAACTATCCTTTTTATTCAACGGATTAATCTGATAACTATTTATTGATGAAGAGCATGAGTTTAACACTAAAATAAATACGAGCCCCAATAATACTAAAATTTTTTTCATCTTGTCCCTCTAGATTTTAGATGTTTGATATATACATTTCATATTATTCCTGTAATGTTAAGTTTCAATAAAAGGAATTTTCAAAAATTATCAGTAAGTTTTTGTAGTATATTATTTTTTGCTAAAAAGTGTTGAGGTTGCACTTTATGGAAAAGAGAAAAGTTATTATTTTAGGTAGTGGTCCTAACAGAATAGGACAAGGAATAGAGTTTGATTATGCTTGTGTACATTGTGTATGGGCTTTAAAAGAGGAAGGATATAAAGCTATTATGGTAAACTGCAACCCTGAGACAGTTTCTACAGATTATGACACATCAGATAAACTTTTCTTTGAACCGATAGTTTATGAAGATGTTTTAAATATTATAGAAAGTGAGAAACCTATAGGTGTTATAGTACAGTTTGGAGGACAAACCCCTTTAAAGTTGGCAGTGCCACTACAGAATGCAGGAGTAAATATATTGGGAACATCTCCTTCAAGTATAGATATAGCAGAAGACAGAAAAAAATTTAGAGAATTAGTCATTAAACTAGGTCTAAAACAACCTGAAAGTGCCATCGCCCATTCAAAAGAGGAGGCGATAAATATAGCAGGTAGTTTAGGCTTTCCACTCTTGGTTAGACCTTCCTATGTTTTGGGCGGAAGGGCTATGCGTTTAGTTTACGATATGTCAGAACTTTTAAAGTATATAGAAGAGGCAGTTTATGTATCAGAAGACAAACCTTTACTTATAGACAGATTTTTAGACAACGCAGTTGAACTGGATGTTGATGCTGTATCGGATGGGGAAGATGTTTTAATCGGTGCGATTATGGAACATATTGAAGAAGCAGGAATACATTCAGGGGACAGTGCAACCTGTATACCACCTTACACACTTAAAGATGAGATACTATATCAGGTAAAGGAACAGACTAGAAAGTTAGCTAAAGCCTTAAACGTTAAAGGTTTAATAAACATACAGTATGCTATAAAGAATGATGAGATTTATATAATAGAAGTAAACCCTAGAGCTTCAAGGACTGTTCCTTTCGTCAGCAAAGCTATAGGTTATCAGTTAGCAAAAATTGCATCTAAGATAATAATCGGTAAGAAGTTGAAAGAGTTAGTACCTGAAGTTTTCGATATAAAAGATAAACATCCTGCTACAGATTTTCATTCTAAAGATTTTAAAGTTTACTCAGTAAAAGAAGTTGTTTTTCCTTGGAATAGATTTCCTGAAGTTGACCCATTACTTGGACCAGAGATGAAATCAACAGGTGAAGTAATGGGAATAGATGAAGATTTTGGAATGGCATTTTGGAAAGCACAGGCAGGGACAGGTGCAATACTACCGGAAAAAGGGAATGTGTTTATATCAGTTGCAGATAAAGATAAGCCTTATATTGTTGATATAGCTAAAGATTTATTTGATATGGGTTTCCAAATATTCGCAACTGAAGGAACACACAGGTATTTAAGTAAGTATGGAATACCTTCAAAGGAAGTTAGAAAACTGTCTGAACAGAGACCTAACATTGTTGATGAGATAAAAAATAACAATATACATCTAATTATTAACACTCCAACAGGCAGAAAGGAAAGGTCTGATGCCTATCATATAAGAAGAGCGGCAGTAGAAAATAAAATTCCCTACTTTACCACTGTAAGGGGGGCTAAAGCCAGCGTTGAAGCTATAAAATCTTACAGGAACAAGAATTATAGAGTTTACTCATTACAGGAATTAAAAAATATAGGTTAGCTTTCTTCTTTTTATAAGAACATTCTTATACTTGCAACACCGTAAACCCCTGTTTTAAAAACCTCCTTTAAATTTTCTTTATTAATTCCTCCTAACGCATAAATTGGGATTTTAACCTTGGCTATAACCTCCTTTAAACCTTCCAGACCTATAGGTTTTCCCTTCCCTTCAACAAAAAAAATTGGAGATATAAATATATAATCTGCTCCTTCTTTTTCTGAGTTTAAAGCACACTCTAAAGAATGACAGGATTTACCCACTATTAAATAAGGAAATCTTTTTTTTATCACAGATATTGGAACACTTTTCTCAGGTAAATGAACACCATCAGCTCCAACTAAAATTGCTATATCCAACCTATCATTTACAGTTAGCAACATACCTAACTCTTTTGTTAAATCTCTAATCTTCCTTGCCAGTTTATACAAATCTTCCGAATTTAAATCCTTCTCCCTTAATTGTATAATACCTGCTCCTTTTTCTTTAATAATTTTTATCTGTTTTTCTAAAGGGTATTTAAACCTTTTTCTATTAGTTATTGCGTAAAATTTTGGTAAATTTTTATTCATTCCTTAAAATCTCCGCTGGTATTTCTTTGGAGGACATATAGGCAGGTATTATGGAAGATATGAAACATATAAAAATTGATGATATATACACCATAATAAAATCTTTTAAAGATGTCTTTAATGGTAGGTATTCCATTAGATAGACTTCTGGATTTAGTCTAATTAAATGGTATGTATCTGCTACATATATAACAGTAAACCCAATTAACACACCTATTGTTGTTCCTATAAAGCCTATAATCAATCCTTGCCACAAAAAAACTTTTAGAATAAAGTTATTATCTGCTCCCATAGTTTTTAATATTCCTATTTCTTTTCTCTTATCTCTAGCTTTAGTTATCAACAAACTTGATATATTAAAAGATGCTACTAATACAATTAAAGTTATTACTAAAAACATAGCAAATTTTTCCAACTGTAAAGCTTGGAATAAGCTTTTGTTCATATCCTGCCAAGTTCTAATAACGTATGGAAATTGGATATATTTTGATAGCTCTTTTTTCACTTCATTAGCTTTAAAAGGGTCTTTTATTTTCAACTGTAAACCAGTAATTGAGTTTTTCATATTAAAGAATTTTTGAGCATTCTCTAAATTCATTCCAACATAACTGTCATCATACTTAAAGAAACCAAAATCCACTATACCTGCAACCCTAAACCTTTTTACCCTAGGTATATAGCCTATCGGTGTTTTCCTTCCAAATGGAGATATTAACACTATCTCATCTCCAACGGATAATCCTAAGGACAAAGCCAACTCTTTACCTATAATCACATTCCTTCCTGATAAATCATACTTCCCCTCAATTATCCTTTTATCTAAACCTAAAATTTTTTTATCCTTTTCAGGAGGGACGCCTCTAACTATTACAGGAATAGAGTTTTCCCTATCTGACGCTAAAGCCTGAAAATATACAAATGGTTCAAACTCTTCAACATCTTTAACTTTTCTCAGGTATGGATATAGACTTTCATAATCGGTAAAACTGTTATCAACTTTAAAAATAACTATATGAGGTGAGTTTTGAAGTATTTTATTTTTTAATCCCCACATAAAACCACTCATTACAGCTAAAGTTATAAGTAAGGCAGACACACCAACGATAACACCTAGTATTGATATTATGGACATAAAGGATAAAGCTTTAGATTTAAAAGAAAATAAATATCTAATTGCTATCTTTAGGTATAAAGGCATTATAAATATTTCACCTTTCAGATTTATTTTTTATAAAATTAGTTTAGCATTAATAAATATATTATGGTTTTTCATTTAATAGAAATTCTAAAATCAAATTCAGTTAGATTATTTAATTTTCAAGCTTTCAGTTAATATATTTTATATGAGAATGAAAACTTTATGGTTAACCCTTTCTATTCTGTCCACAGGGGCAACAGGCTTAATATACGAGTATATTCTATCTACAGTATCGTCATACATCCTTGGGAACTCTATAGAACAGTTTTCAATTACAATAGCTGTAATGTTGCTATTTATGGGACTAGGTGGATACTTTCAGAAAAAATTAAGTGATAAAAATCTAGTAGAAAAATTTATCACCGTGGAATTAAGTATATCTCTATTAGGTTCTCTATTAGTTATTACAGTGTATTTAGCTTACATACATTTAGAAAATTTTTATCTAGTTTACTATCTATTAGCATCTATAACAGGATTGTTAATAGGGCTAGAAATACCTATCGTTTTAAGAATTAATGAGAAGTATCAAAAATCACTTAAAGAAAATCTTTCACTTATATACAGTGCGGACTTTTTAGGTGCCTTTATTGGAGCATTAGTTTGGGTATATCTATTACTGAAATATTTTTCAATCATACAGATAGGCTATATAGTTAGCAGTGTAAATCTTTTAATAGCATTTATAACTTTTATTATCTTCAAAAGAAATTTAAAAAGAAATGTTTTGATTATAATCGTATCAATCTCTATTTTTATTCTAAATGTATTAGGTTTTACTTTTAGCAAAAAGATAGAAGCTTATCTCCAAAAATCTATGTTTAAAGACCCTGTTATATACCACAAAAGGACAAATTATCAGGATATAACTATAACTAAAAATGTAAAAAATGGAGAGTTAAGACTATACATAAATGGAAATCTTCAGTTTTGCTCAACAGATGAAAGGTTATACCACGAATTACTTGTTCACCCGCCAATTGCCTTATTAAATGAATTAAAAAATGTATTAGTTTTAGGTGGTGGCGATGGGTTAGCAGTTAGAGAATTGTTAAAGTATGGAAATATTAATATCACTTTAGTTGACTTAGATAAAGGAATGATAGAAATAGCTAAAGAAAAGCCGTTATCCATTTTAAATGAAAATGCATTTTACAATAAAAATGTGAAAGTTATAAATGAAGATGCTTTTATCTATCTAGATAAACTTATTAAATCTAAAAAAAATTTTGATTTAGTTATTGTAGACTTTCCAGACCCATCTAATATAAATTTGGCAAAGTTATACTCGCTAGAGTTTTACAGGAAGATTTATAAAATTCTAAATTTTAACGGTATAGTTTCTATTCAAGCCACATCTCCCTATTTTGCATCAAAAACATATCTGTGTATAGAGAAAACATTAAAAATGGCAGGATTTAATACTCTAAAATATCATTACGATATACCTAGTTTTGGAGATTGGGGATTTATTTTAGCCTATAGGGGAAGAAAAGATTTAATAGAGAATAAATTAAAAAATTTTTCATTAAAAATCTTAGATACATATTTTTTAACCGATGAGTTATTTAAAGCTTCCCTTATATTTCCGAAAAATTGGCTTAAGTATTCAGAAAAAGATATAAAGGTTAACACTATTTTTAATCCTGTAATAATAAAATATTACAACGAGGAAAACAGGTTTGATTGGTAAATATCTATAACTTAAATCATTTTTTTGAAAATCTATTTATTTTTTATTATTTAAAGCTTTAAATAATAAATTTGGGGGTAAGAATGGCAGAATTTAAACATGTTTTCGTATGTTTACAGAGAAAACCACCGGGAATGCCATCTTGTGGTGCAAACGGTTCAGAACAGGTTTTCCAAAAATTCCAAGAAGAACTAATGATGAAAAATCTTTTTGATAAAATGGCTTTAACTCCAACAGGATGTATGGGTCCTTGTATGTTCGGACCTACAGTAGTGGTTTACCCTGATGCAGTATGGTATGGAAATGTAAAACCTGAAGATGTACCAGAGATAATAGAAAAACATATACTAGGTGGTGAACCAGTTGAAAGATTGATAACATCAAAAGGAAAACCACCGGGAATGTTTTAAAAATTTTTCCTTTTAGTTCTTTTTTTTATCTCCTTCCTTTTTTTCAAATAATCATCAAAAGTTAAACCACCCTTTATAGCTTCAAGCATAATTAAATCTTCATCTGAAAGATTAGCCTTTTCTAACAAATCCTTTCTATAAAGGAATGTTCTTTTTAAACTCTCCCATCTTCTCCACTTTTCTATAAGTTTATGATTACCAGATGTTAGAACTGATGGAACTTTTAATCCCATAAATTCTGATGGTCTAGTGTAGTTTGGATAACCTAATAAACCGTCAGAAAAACTGTCAGCTCTTAAACTGTTCTCATCTCCAACAACTTTAGGAATAAGTCTAATTACTGCATCCATTATTACTAAAGCCGCCGTTTCTCCTCCAGACAGAATAAAATCACCGATAGACACTTCCTCATCTACTATGGTTTTAACTCGCTCATCAACTCCTTCATATCTTCCACAGATTATAACAATCTCATCTTTTTTAGATAGCTCTTTAGCAAACTCTTGATTAAACTTTCTTCCCCAAGGTTCAGTTATTAAAACATATGGATTATGCCCTTTTTCTTTAAGATAATCATAAGCTCTAAATATAGGCTCAGGTTTTAATAACATTCCCGGTCCACCACCATAAACAACATCATCAACAGTTTTATGTTTATCTGATGTAAAATCTCTCAGATTTATAGCCTCTACACTGACTAAGCCTTTTTTTATTGCCTGTGATACTATTCCAACATTTTTAAAACAGTCAAAAAATTGTGGAAAGATTGTAAAGATAAAAAAGCTTTTCTTTTTCTCCATTTAATTTGTTGAACAACTATTTATATTTAGATTTTTAGTAATAACATTTAATATCTTTTCTTTAACTTCCTTTTCTTCACCTTTTATTCTACAACCTGAAGCGTTTTTATGACCTCCTCCTCCCAATTCTTTTGCTACCTTTTCAACATTAAAATCTCCTTTACTTCTTAAAGAAACCCTCCAAGTATCAGGATTATTTGGTTTCTGTATCATTATAAATGCTACATCAACACCGTCTAATCCCCTTGCATAATTAACAAAACCTTCTGTATCCTCCTCTTTTGTTCCTGTTTCATCAAAAAAGTCTTTTTTTACGATTAGAGATGCTACCTTACCATTGTTATGAAGCTGTAAAGTGGATAAAACTTTATTTAATAGTTTTAAAGTTTCCGGTTTATTCCTTTCAAAAACCTGTTGGGATATATAACTTGGATTAGCTCCCTTTTCAACTAAAAATTTAGCCAAATCAAATATTTCAGGAGTAATATTACTATGTCTAAAAGAACCTGTATCGGTTAACAATCCGACGTATAAACTTTCTGCAATATCTTTATCAATAAGCTCCTCATCCCATTTTCTCAATAACTTTGTAACTAATGTTGTTGTTGAAGGTGCTGATATATCTATATAATCCCATTCTCCATATCTTTCCCCATTCCTATGGTGGTCAATTCTCATAAACTCTTTAGCCTTTACCTCTGCACCTGCCCTGAAAACTCCTGCTGCATCCACAAGAATAGCTAAGTCATAAGTTTTATCAATTGGTAATTTCTTTATTTTGTCTATATTCTTTAAAAAGTTGTATATATAAGGAACTTCATCCTTCATAGCCATTTCAACATCTTTATTTTTTTTCTTCAAAAATTTGTAAAGGGCAAGCATACTACCTATTCCATCCCCATCTGGATTTTCATGTGTAAAGATTAGAATAGAACCATCAAAATTTTTTAATTTCTCTATAGTTTTCTCCATACCTTAAACCTTTATTAGATATTATTTACTATTAACAAATTCAAATTTAAAAAAAGTTAAAACAATGATTTTTGTAATGGTTTATTTCCTTCTTCTAATCTTAACTCTTTCAAATTCTTTAATAAAGATTTAAACCCTAATTCCTCAAAAACTTCCTTCAATTTCTCCCAATTTGTATTTTTAATCTGTAAATCATCTATAGATATATCTATTTCTACATCATCCCTTAATTTAACTAAAAATCTTGCATTTTTTAAATCTTCAATACTATTTTTAAAAGCCTCCCTTATTTTAGGCTTTAAATTATCTAAATTGGCTAATATCTCCTCCAGATTTCCATATTTATTTAACAATTCTGCCGCTGTTTTTTTACCAACACCTTTTACACCTTTAATATTATCAACATTATCTCCAACTATTGCCTGATAATCTACAAACTGATTAGGATATATGCCGTATTTTTCTTTTACTTTTTCAACATCATAAAGTATATTTTGCATTGGATTGTATAGTTTCACATTTTTATCAACAAGTTGTAACATATCTTTATCAGGAGACACTATTATTATCTCATAATTATTTTTAAATTTGTTAACAAGCGTTGCTATTATATCATCCGCCTCAAAACCCTCTTTTTCCAATATTTTTATTCCCCATAATCTTAAAATCTCTTTTATTTTAGGTATTTGCTCTTTTAATAGGTCAGGTGTTTCTCTCCTCGTTGCCTTGTAACTTTTTACTTTTTCCTGTCTAAATGTTTTTGAAGATAAATCAAAGGCAACAGCTATATAATCAGGATTAAGCTCTTTAATTAAAGATGATAACATTCTAATAAAACCATAAATAGCTCCTGTAGGTTCTCCTTTAGGACTTTTCAACGGTGGCAATGCATAAAAAGCCCTATATACATAAGAAGAACCATCTATTAAGACTAGTTTTTTCATAAAAAGCCTCTAAGCTTTTATAAACTTGTAAATTACTCTAAATGAGAAAATCTATAGAAGTCAATTTTTTGATAATAATAAAAGTCAATAAATATACCTTACTCTACTAGATGTTCACTTTCTACAGTTTTTTTAACAATTTTATAGTAAGTATGCCTGTATCTTTATCATATTTTATTTGCATAATTTTCCTATTCTTAAAATATCTTTAATATTCTCTATGGTTAGCTCAATTGGTAATGATTTTTACCTTTCCTTAAGTTATTCCCCTACTTAATTAACCTCTTTTAAAATTCTTACCCAACCACCTTTAATATTATGCTTTCTTATAAACTCGTTAGCCTCTTTCATAGAGTTAAACTTACCGATTAATACCTTATAAAATCCCTTTTCTTTAATTATAATTACATTTTTAAAGCCTCTTCTAACATATCTACTTTTAACCTGATTTGCTTTCTCCATTGACGCTAACGCACTAACCTGTACATAGTAATACTTTTTAACAGTATGTTTTTTTACAGGAGTTTTTTTGCTAACCTCTTTCTTTTGATTAACTTTAGCTACTGCTTTTTTTTCCTCTTTCTTTTTAACCTCTTCAGCTTTTTTCTCTGTCTTTACAGGCTTTTCAACTTTTTTTACTTCCTCCGTTTTTTTAACCTCTTTAACTTTCTTTTCAGTATTAGTTGCTACATTATTCTGTTGACTAGCTTGTTTTTGCAGTTCTTCCTTCTTTACTTCCTCTCTTTTAGCTTCTTTACTAGCTTTCTCCTCACTTTTTTGTTTAATAATCTCCCCTATAGTTTGTGGTTGTTTACCCTGTTGTTCCTTTACACTCTGTTTTTCCTCTCCAGCTTTACCACTTTCAGGCACAGTTTGATTTATAGTCTGATTAGAGTTTACAGGTTTAGGCTCGTTAACCTTTGCAATCTGAATTGTTTCAGGTTTTACAAACTCCTTGTTATCAACAGGTTTAAAATAAAGTATTGCAATAGCTCCAAATACAACTAGAACTAAAAGACCTGTTAAAACATATATTATTTTTTCAGATTTATCTTTTTCCTTTTTTAAATCTTTCTCCTCTGCCATATTTACATCCTCTCCCTCGGAGTTATTTTTGCCAAATTAAATAAAGTTTTTAATGCATATCTTATCGCTTTTAATAAATATAACCTCGCTTTCATTAAATCTTCGTCATCTTCTATTAAAAATTTAACATTATTGTAATATTGATGAAAGTTTGAAGCTAACTCATACATAATTTGAGTTAATTTATGAGGTTGTCTTTTCTCTCCTGCATCGTATATAAGTTCAGGCATAAAGGCTAGATATTTCATTAATACCCTTTCATACTCATTATTCAATTTATTAATATCTATATTAAAATCTCCCTCAGGGTCAAATCCAAATCTATTTTTTGCTTCTCTGAAAACACTGCTAATTCTTGCATATGCGTATTGAACGTAATAAACAGGATTTTCTGAAGACTGTTTTAATGCTAAATCTATATCAAAATTTAAATGTGTATTACTGTCCTTCGTTAAAAAGAAATATATAACTGCATCTTTACCAACTTCCTCTATTAGTTCCTTTAAAGTAATAAAAGAACCTGCTCTTTTTGACATTTTTACTTCCTTACCATCTTTGAAAAGTTTAACTAACTGAATAAATAAAACCTGTAGCCAATCTTCCCTTGCTCCCAAAGCCAACATAGCAGATTTTAATCTTGGAAAGTAGCCGTGATGGTCAGCTCCCCATATATTTATTGCATAATCGTATCCTCTTTTTAGTTTGTCATAATGATAGGCAATATCTCCTGCAAAGTATGTATAACTACCGTCAGATTTTATTAAAACCCTGTCTTTATCATCTCCAAATTTGGTAGTTTCTAGCCATATAGCTCCATCTTTTTCATAAACTAATCTTTTATCTTTTAAAACTTGTATTACCTCATCTACCTTTCCTGAGGAGTATAAACTTTTTTCACTAAACCATATATCAAACTCCACACCAAAATCTTTTAAGTCGTTTTTTATCCTTTCCAGAAGTAATTCTTTCGCAAACTCTCCGCAAAACTCTATAGCCTGCTCTTCATTTAAAAATGAGAGTATTTTTTCTCTTTCATACTTATAAAGATGTAAAGCAATGTCTTTTATATAATCCCCATGATAACCGTCCTCAGGAAATGGATAGTTAGGCTCTTCTATCTGTCTAAATCTTGCATAAACAGATTGTCCTAACTTTTTTATCTGATTTCCTGCATCATTGATATAAAACTCTTTTACTACTTTATATCCTGCATAGTCTAAAATGTTTGATAGAACATTACCAATAACTGCCCCTCTGCCATGTCCTAAATGTAATGGACCAGTCGGATTTGCACTTACAAACTCTACATTTATTAATCCTTTATTCTTTTCACTAACTGCTCCATATCTATCTTTCTCTTTTATTATCTGTTCTAAAATTCTTTTATAGAATTCTTTAGATAAGAAAAGATTTATAAACCCTGCCCCTGCAACTTCAACTTTCTCAAACTTATCATCATTTTGTAATACTTCTTTTATTCTGTTTGCAATGTTTACAGGTCTATCTTTTAATTTTTTTGCAAGTAAAAAGGCTACATTTATAGACAAATCTCCGAATTTATCTTCTTTAGGTAGTTCCAACCTAACTTTATCTTTAACTTCAGCCACTTCAGGTATAACACTTTCTAATTTTTCAAGTATTTCTTCTTTTAATTTTTCCTTCATTAGCCTTCCATATTGAAAGATTTGTTTAAATCTTTTTAATTTTAACCTAAATTGCGAAAAATATAAAAAGATATTTTTTAAAAAGGTGTTCGGCTAATAAAGTAATACATATTCTAAACTTTTAGAATAGAAATAAACACAGTGTAAAGAGATTTGATAAGACTAATAGGAATGGGAGATTACATTTTCGGTAAATTCAATTTTCTTGGCACTCATATAGTTGGAATTCCGAATAATTGCTCCATTTGTCTGAATGCTTCAGCTTCTATTTCTAAGGGACAAATTGGTAGGTTTAATATCAATTAGCTCTAATAGGGAAAATGAAAAAATTTTTAAGGCTTATTTAATATTTAACATTACAATAAGATTGTTTAGACTAGCAACAGTTTAATTAAATTTAACTTATGAATTAACCTTTCCAATTATAAAAAATTGAAAAAAAATATTTTTTAACTAAAGAAATATTTATACAAAACGTACACAGAATAGATAAATAGGATAAATATGAAAACTCTCCATACAAGTTTAAAAGCCATACCAATAGCTTTTAAAATAATTGAAAAGATTGTTAAGAATATTATGAAGACTATTACATCTCCAATTATTCCCATCATAAGTTCAGCAAAAGGTTCAGGTAGAAAACTTGCAATAAAATATTTAACATGAAAAAATATTTTTTCTATAAGTGATAATTTTTCGTCTGTTGCCTCCTCAAATTTTTTTAGTTTTTCTATATCTAACTGTGCGTATAACTGATATTTATCCATAGGATAAACTCCTCGGGGCCACACAACGAAAGGTAGCCCCTGCACAAAAATAAGTTTATACTGTTTCTAATTTAATTTTTTCTATGTTGGTTTCAAGCTCTAATTTTACAGGGACTACCCCTCTCTCAGCTACCTTTTCATCAACTCTTTTAGGTTTTAATACCTTTAAGATATATTCCATAGCCTTAAATGTTTTTTCTTTACCTCCACAGGTATAAACATCTATTGCTGCATAGCCATGCTCTGGCCAAGTGTGGATTGATATATGTGATTCTTCTAAAAGGATTATTCCTGTTGCTCCGTGTGGATAAAATTGATGGAAGTGTGATGATAGTTTACTTAGATTTGCATACTTTACAGCATTTTCTAAAAGTTCTTTAACATCTTCTACATGGTCAATTTTGTCAAAATCTACACCATATAAGTCCGCTAAGATATGCAGTCCGAGGGTTTTTTCCATTTTCTGTCCTCCTTAAAAATTTTTATTTTAAAAAGTATAATTCTCCTCGGGCTATTGCCCTCCATAACAGGATGACCTCCTTTTTATAGTTAGATATTCGGTTATTAAAAATTTAAAAACAACTTAATTATTATAAAAAAAAATTTATTACTTTTCACCTAACTTATAAAGTTTTATTAAAACTCTTTTCCACTTTTTCCACTCAATTGCAGGTATATTAGCTCCGTAAATTCCAGCTTTTTTTATATCCCTACCTACACCAGACTTTGCAGTAATGATAACGTTATCTGTTATTTTTAAATGGTCTGCTACACCAACCTGTCCAGCCATAATAACATTTTTTCCAATCTCACAACTGCCAGCTATACCAACCTGAGACACCAACACCGTGTTTTCACCAATTTTACAGTTATGACCTACCATTACAAGATTATCAATTTTTGTTCCTTTTTTTATTACCGTTTCATCTAAAAGGGCTCTATCTATCGTTGTGTTTGCTCCTATTTCAACCTCATCTTCTATGATAACCTTTCCTATATGTTTTATTTTTTTTCTTCTTCCGTCTTCAACATAATAACCAAAACCATCAGCACCTATTACAGCACCTGAGTGTAGTATTACGTTATTACCTATTTCACAGTCGTGATAGATAGATACGTTAGAGTATAAAATACAGTTTTTACCTATACTTGCGTTTTTCCCTATATAACTGAATGGATATATAACCGTATTATCTCCAATTACAACATTATCCTCTATTACTACATAATCCTTTATAACAACATTTTTTCCAATCTTTACATTTTTTCCGATTTTTACACTGTCTGCTACACAACCTTCCACAATATCTTCTTTGTATAAAATATCTATCAGCTTGTAAAAAGCTACATCAGGCTCTTTTACTACAATCTGAGTTTTGTCAATATCTAATTTTTTATCTGTCAAAACTACTCTTGCCTTACTGTTTTTTAAGTCTTCCAAATGTTTTTTGTCTTTTAGAAAAACTATATCCTTCTCTGTAGCATTTTTTATGCTTGCTACACCTTCAATATTGAAATCTTCATAAAAATTAATAATCTCTCCATTAAATCTGTCTGCTATTTCTGATATTTTTAAAGCCATAATCTACCTACCAATTCTTTTCTTCTGCTTCATCTATTTTCTTTTGATTTCTGAAAACCTGAACATTTTTTTCTTCAATGTAATACTGTTTTTTGTAGATATATCTAAAGGTTATTACATAACCTACGAAGGATATTGAATGAAAAACAACTTGGACAGGACTTAATAATCCTTCATCAAAGACTATGCTTAATATTTCTGACATTACAACGGAGAAAGCTAAAAACAAAAATGTTATACCGTATAACAGTGTAACTCTTCTATTTAATATATAATCTTCTTCCGTATAGAACTCATTTGAGTATCTACGGGATTTATAGGTTTTTTGTTGAGAAACTGCTTCAGTTTGGGTGTTTGTTTCATCTAATTTTTCAACTAATTCAGCCATAATAAAAACCTCACGATGTTAATCTTTATCTTAATAATTATAGTGCATCTTTATAAAATCTTTCGCAAATATTAATTATCATTTGCAATAAAGATTTATTACTTTTTCTATAATTTTAGAAGTTGATATATCGTAAATAAACTCTATTGTTTTAACTTCTCCACCATAACTTTGAACAAAATCGGCTCCTACTATATTCTCAATATTCCAATCGCCACCTTTAACTAAAACATCAGGTTTAATTTCCTTTATTAATCTTTCTGGAGTGTCTTCTTCAAAAAGAATAACTAAATCAACTGCCTTTAATCCTTCTAGAACTCTCTTTCTGTATTCCTGCGGTACTATAGGTCTTTTCTTACCTTTTATTCTTCTTATTGATGTATCACTGTTTAAACCTACGATTAAAACATCTCCTAAACTTTTTGATTTTTCCAAATAATCTATATGTCCTGCATGTAAAATGTCAAAACAACCATTTGTAAAAATTATCTTTTTACCTTCATCCTTCCATTTTTTTACTAACTCTAAATATTCCATTTTTACAGCTCTCCCTTACCTAATTCTTCGGTAAATCTGTCAGCTAGCTTGGTTATATTACCAGCTCCTAAGAATAGGATTACATCTCCCCTTTTTATTATCTGTTTTAAAACATTATAAGTTTCATCTAAATCTCCAGAGTATATAACAGTCTTGTTCTTTTCTATTTTTGCTATATCTTCAGCTAATTTTTTTCCTGATATTTCGTTTATACTCTCTTCACCTGCAGAGTAAACTTCTGTAATAAGTATAATATCAGCATCTTTAAAAGATTTTGTAAAATCTTTGTAAAGGGATGCTAATCTGGAGTATCTATGTGGTTGGAAAACAGATATAATCCTTTTATCTCCATACATATCTTTACATGCTTTTATTGTTGCCTTTAATTCTGTTGGATGGTGGGCATAATCGTCTACAATTACGACATCACTGTTATACTTTAATTCAAATCTCCTTGAAGCGTTCTTAAAATTTTCTAATACCTCTTTTATAACACAGAATGGAACACCTAATTCTAAAGCTATTGATATGGAAGCTAAGGCGTTATATATGTTGTGCTTTCCCGGAACAGATAGATGTATCTCTCCCAAATCGTTTACTTTAAACTTATATCTACCATCTATTAACTCTATACTGTGGGCTTTAACGTTTAAATCATCACTTTCTATTCCAAATTTAATAACTTTTTTCTCTATATATGGAATAATCTCCCTAACAAATTTATCATCCATATTGACTGCAATTGCCCCGTAGAAAGGAACTTTATTTGCAAAATCAATAAATGCTTTTTTTATATTTTCAAAATCTTTATAAAAGGATAAATGCTCTTTGTCTATATTGTTTATAGATACTATTGTAGGTGTAAGTTTTAAAAATGAACCATCACTCTCATCTGCTTCTGCCACTAAAAAATCACCTCTACCAAGCTTAGCATTACTTCCGTATGCCTCAAGTTTTCCACCTATAACAACTGTAGGGTCGTATCCTGTTTTGCTTAGTATTGAACCTATCATTGATGTAGTTGTTGTTTTTCCATGACTACCAGATATGGCTATACCGTATTTAAATCTCATTAATTCGGCTAACATTTCACCTCTAGGTATTGTAGGAATTCCTAACTCTTTAGCTTTTACAAGTTCTACATTGTCCTCTTTTACTGCAGATGAGAAAACCACTACATCGGCACCTTTAACATTTTCGGCTTTATGACCTATAAATATTTTTGCTCCCATACTTTTTAATCTTTTGACCGCGTAGTTTTCCCTTAAGTCTGAACCTGTGATATTAAAACCAAGATTTAACAAAACTTCAGCTATTCCATTCATTCCAGAACCGCCAATTCCTATAAAATGGATACTTCTAACCTTACCTCTAAATAGATACATACACTTACTCCCAAATGGTTATTGATTTTTGTCATATAAAAAATTAATGTATTTGTATTATTATCACAATAACTATGGGAAAATTAATGCTCACTAACTTACCAGTGTTCTTACGAATAGGGTTGTTTTCTGTCATTTTGGCAGTGTTAGGAATAATATATTTTTCATTTAAGAATAACGGAAAGGGATGTTTACTAAGCAATAATAAAGAAAAAAACAAAAAAGAAATAACAAAGGAAAAGAAAAAAACTTTAACTTTAAATGTAGTACAACCTATTCCTTTAGATGTAAAAAATCCTTCTCAAATAGTTCCTATAACTAATTGTAATAAGATTATTCCTGTTTTTTATAAAAATCCTATTGATTTTAAAGGGTTGTCAAAGAAAGAGAGAAAAGAAAAATTTATCGCTTATATGCTTCCTCAGATATTAATTGTGAACCATGAGATAGAAGAGAATAGAAGAATTGTTTTAAGAATTAAGAAAAAGTTTGAAGAAGGAAAAGAAATAACAGAAAATGAAGAAAGGTTTTTAAATAATCTATTAAAAAAGTATAAAGTTAAATCTGTTAATGAACTGTTAAGCAGATTAAACACAAATCCACCAAGTTTAGTTTTAGCTCAGGCTATAGCTGAAACAGGTTGGGGTACTTCAAGATTTTATTTGGAAGGTAGAAATGCTTTTGGTATTACAGCTATAAGGAAAAAAGGTAATACTATAAAAATGAAAGGTGCTAATATCTATCTAAGAAAGTATAAATATGTTATAAACTCAATAAGGGATTATTATTACAGCATAAATGTAAGTTGGGCTTTTAAAAAGTTTAGAAAGGTTAGATTAACGACTAAAAATCCTTTAGAGTTAAGCAGACATCTAACTTTATACTCAACGTTGAGAAGAATTTATATAAAGAGAATAAAGAAAATACTAAGAGAAAACAGTTTAGACAAATTTGATAAGTGTAGAATAGACCCTTCATTTATAAGAGAGATGAATTACGAGTAAAATTATTCTTTGTTATCTTCAGAAGATACTTTTATTACAGTTTTCACATTTCCCCTTGGGTTCCAATCTCCTATTACTTCTAAAAATCTAGGTTTTAAAAGATTGTATAAATCTTCATAAATTTTATTAGTTGCTTCCTCGTGAGATATATATTTATTTCTGTACTGATTTAAATAAAGTTTTAAAGATTTTAATTCTACAATATATTTGTCAGGTATATACTTTATTTTTATAGTTGCAAAATCTGGATAACCAGACCTTGGACATAAGCAGGTAAACTCTGGAAAGGATATATCTATATAGTAATTCCTGTCAGGATATGGATTTTCCCAAGGTTCAAGTTTTGCTTCAAGTATTTCTTTTTCACCGTATTTAAGTTTATCTTCCATTATTTAATCTCCTCAATAACTTCTTTCAAAGATTTAAATATATAATCTGGATTTAACTCCTTTGCAAGATTTATTTTACCGTATCCATACAAAACTAAACCTGTTAAACTTCCTGCATTCCTCCCAGCCTGTATATCTACCTCACTGTCCCCTATTAGAATAGAGTTATTTGGTGATGTATTAAGATATTTCAAAGCGTAAAATATTGGCTCAGGAGAAGGTTTTTTCTCTCCCACTGTATCACTTCCTACTATAATATCTATATACTTAGCTAAGCCTAACTTATCAAGTATTTTTTTAGATATATTTTCATACTTATTGGTTATAACAGCTATCTTTTTATTCTTTTTCTTTAATATTTCCAGTAAATCCTCTACGTAAGGATAAGGTGTTGTATAAACACAAGGATTTGAAAAATAATACTCCCTAAATATCTCTGTAGCCTTATCTATTAAATCTTTGTCCGTGGTTTGTAGAATATCTTCCATCAATTTTCTTCCACCGTATCCCACATGTTTTATAATCTCATCTTTAGGTAATGATTGCCTTCCTAACTGTTTTAAAGTGTGATTGACAGCCTCTACTATATCGTCAGCAGAGTTTATTAATGTTCCGTCTAAATCAAATAGGAAAGCCTTTAAATCCCTTAATGATTTATTCTGCCTATCAATCTGTCTATCCATCTATCCTTTTTCTCCTCTTTTTTCTCTTTTTCAGTCTCGTCTTCAGGTATTATAAATATTACCTCATCTTTTTTAGTTAAACCTAACTGCTCCCTTGCTAACTTTTCTACAATAAAATCGTCTTTTTTTAAATTGTCTATCTCAGATTTTAGTTTATCTCTTTGAATTATTAGTTTTTTTTCCTTTTCAGTTAACTGCTCCAACCTTTTTTCTTTCTGAGCAAAATTAAATATGTTTTTATCACTGAATACAAAAAGATAAAAAATGTAAAAAGAGAGAAGAATAAAAACTACAGAGTTTATAGTTAAGCTTTTATTGAAAGTTTTAGCCTTTAATTTTTTTTCTTTTAATTTTTTAACATCATACTTTAAATCTCTTGAATATTTCTTTCCCCTTGAATATTGCATCTTTACCTAATTCCTCCTCAATTCTAATAAGCTGATTATACTTTGCTATTCTATCTGTTCTAGAAGCAGAACCTGTTTTTATTTGACCTGAATTAACTCCTACAGCTAAATCTGCAATAAATGTATCTTCTGTTTCACCTGACCTATGGGATATTACTGTAGTGTAAGCATTAATTTTAGCTAACTCTATAGCATCTAACGTTTCGGTTAAACTTCCTATTTGATTTAATTTTATAAGAATAGAGTTAGCCATACCTTCTTCAATACCTTTTTCTAAAAGTTTAGGATTTGTGGTAAACAAATCATCTCCAACAAGTTGAACTTTTTTACCTAAAACTTCAGTTAATCTTTTCCAACCTTCGTAATCGTTTTCCGCCAAACCATCCTCTATAGATACTATAGGATATGCACTTATTAACTCTTCATACAGAATAATCATATCGTTAGATGTTAACTCTTCACCTTCAAATTTATACACTTTTTTCTCTTTATCGTAAAACTCAGATGATGCCGCATCTAAAGCTAAAAGTATATCCTCTCCAGCTTCATAACCTGCCTTTTTTATAGCTAACATTAAAATATCCAATGCCTCTTTAGTCGAATTCAGCTCAGGAGCAAAACCTCCCTCATCACCAACATTTGTAGACAATCCTTTTTCCTTTAAAACTTTTTTTAAAGTATGGAAAACTTCAACCCCTGCCCTTAATGCTTCTTTAAAACTATCTCCATAAACTGGAACAATCATAAACTCCTGAAAGTCTAAGCCGTTATCGGCATGAGCTCCACCATTTATAACATTCATTAAAGGGACAGGTAAAACTTTAGCGTTTACACCACCTAAATATCTGTAAAGTGGTAATCCTAACTCTAAAGCTGAAGCCTTTGCTACAGCCATACTTACAGCTAAAATAGCATTTGCTCCTAAATTAGACTTATTTTCTGTACCGTCAAGCTCTAACATCAATCTATCTATCTTTACTTGATTTAAAGCATCTTCACCAACCAATACATCTGCAATTTTTACATTTATATTTTCTACAGCCTTTAAAACACCTTTTCCTAAAAATCTTCTCTTATCTCCATCTCTCAATTCTAAAGCTTCAGTCTCTCCAGTTGACGCTCCACTTGGAACAATAGCCCTTCCTATAACCCCACTGTCCAGTTCTACCTCAGCTTCTACAGTAGGATTTCCTCTACTATCTAAAACTTCCCTACCTTTTACACTTACAATAATAGACATTCCCTTATATCCCCCATCTATTAATAATTTTTACAGAAAAATATTACTACAAGTTTTGTCTATTTGAATACCGTTAATACCAGAACTGATTTAAAATTTAAGTTAGCATTTCAAATTAGTTTTTGTATTAAATGCTAAAGATTATATAATTTAAATCACTTTTACCAACTGATTTTAGATGGGGGAGATAATGTTTGACCTGAGGGAAATATATATTTTTAAACATCTGAATGATGAGCAGATAAAAAGGCTACAGAGTATTTCCTATATAAAAGATTATAAAAAAGGTGAGTTTTTGTTTTACGAAGGTGAAAAGCCTAAATATCTATATATACTACTTGATGGAACAGTTAGAGTATATAAAACAGATTTAAAGGGAAATGAGATAACTTTACATTACTTTCATCCTATAAATATGATTGCCGAAGTTGCCAATTTTGAAGGTTTACCTTATCCTGCCTCTGCTGAGTTTGAAACAAACGGTAAAGTCTTTGCAATAGATTTTGACAGATTTAAAAATGAGTTTCTAAAAGACCCTGAAATAGCTTTTAATGTAATTAAATCTTTAACATTCAAAATTAGGATATTAAATGAAATTATCGTTCAAAATGTAATGATGGATGCGGTATCCAGAGTTGCAAAGTTTATTTACGAACATGAAGATTTATTTAAAAATTTAAAGCATAACAAAATAGCTTCTCTTTTGAACATAACCCCTGAAACTTTTTCAAGGATTTTAAAAAAGTTTAAAGAACAGGGAATAATAGAGAAGAGAGAAAAAGATGTTTTTATTAATAGAGAAAAATTAAAAAGATATTTATAAGATTAATGTTGATGTAATCTGTGATACTCTTCCATAAATTTTTTATATAAAGTCATTCCTCTATATCCTTCTTCTATTAAAATATAAAAAACTCTTTTCTCTTCCACATCTAATTCTTTACCTAACTCCTCCTCTATCTTTTCATAGATTTTTAATATTTCGTCATCAAAAATTTCACCTGCAACAGGACTTTCATACTTAATCGGGTCATCTACTTTGTATATTAATGCTTCTCTATAACCCAAGAAAAACATAATAACCATTAATATTAAAGTTATTCCTATAACTACTCCTGATATTATAAGCTCCATCTCTTCGCCTCCTGTTGAAAAGTTTAAAAAATTATATCCTATTTTTTTCTTTTTGTTGTTTATTGAAAGTTTTTTTATCTAAATTATTATTTTCTTCTTTTCTATTAAACTTACTAAAAATTATTTTTTTCAATTTATCTAATAAACTACTTTCTTTCTTCTCCTGAATTTTTTCCTTTTTAGGTTCTGTTTTAGGTTTGTTAAGTGGTTCTGTAAATTTATCTAGATAATTATCTAACAATATAAAATCATCACAAACTTTTCTTAATTCGTAGGAGCTAGTTCTTTTAAATGATGCGTTTTCAACTCTTTTTCCCAATTGCTGTATCATTTCTACAACCGGAATATAATCACTGTCCCCACTTACCAGTATTGCAGTATCATAGGCATTGTTGTAAGCTAAAACAATCATATCTGTAGCCAAAAGTATATCAATTCCCTTTTCTATAAAACCTTCAGGAGTTTTTTTTAGTGGCATTGTTTTAACTTTAATACCTATATTCTGTAATTCGTTTAAAAAGTTTTTCTGTTTTTTCCATTGTTCCCTATACTCTGCTGGTAAATTTAAGTCTGCTGTAGGAATACCTGTATAAAAGTATCCCCTTAGAAGCCATCTATCCCTTTTTAACAGATTTATAAGTTTTTTATAATCAATTTTTACTTTTAGATAGTTTGAACCAAAAAACATATTCCCCGCATCAATAAATATTGCAATTCTTTCCTGTTTATAAGGAACTTTAACAATTTTTACAGGCTGAACTTTTTTTTCCTCTTTACTTTTAAAAAATCCAAACATTCTTTACCTCTTTTTTTTATCTTTTCATCATTTTACATCTCCCGCCTTTATGGAAATCTTCCCATTTATCGTTAAAGGCTCTATACAACCATGTTGCAACAGCTTCTTTTTGTTCTTCTGTTAAACCTTTTCCTATAGGTGGCATAACTCCAAACATTTTGAAAGCCATAGGCATACACTTTCCCTTTTCTCTAGATGGGTTCGTAATATAGTCTTTAACAAATTCTTTAAAACTTTTTTCATCTTCAAAGAAAAACTTAAGTCTAGCTGAAACTTCATTCATTGGAGGTGCTTTTAAAGGTGGTTTTTTACCCATCATAACCATCCTTCTCATTTCTCTCATTTTTTCCCTATCTACTTTTAATATATGGCAACTTGAACAAACATTCTTATAAACTTCGTATCCTTTTTGTAAAACTACTTCTTCTTTTTTTAGTTTACTTACATTATCTTCTTTTGCCTGTGTATTACAGCTCATTAGAACAAAACTTAAAGTAAGAGATGATAGGAAGATAAATTTTTTTACCATAAAAGGCCTCCTAATATATATATATATTTGCCATTGATTATAAATTGATAAAAAATATAAGGCAACAATTGATATAAATAATATTGTTTATACTGTAAAACATAGTAATTTAATTTTTTAAAGATTAATTGTAAGGAGATTAATTTGGAAAGATTAATAAAGTTTAATCAGTATCTGAAAAATAAGTATGGTGGTAGAATTCAGAAAATATCTATAGATGCAGGTTTTACCTGTCCAAATAGAGATGGTTCTAAGGCTTCAGGTGGTTGTACTTTTTGTAATAATCTGTCCTTTAGTCCTTATGCTATGTCTAAAAAAGCTGTTGAAGAACAGATAGAAAAAGCTATGGCATTTTATAAAAGAAGATTTAAAAATGTGAAAGGTTTTTTAGCTTACTTTCAGGCTTTTACAAATACCTATGCTCCTGTGGAGAAATTAAAGGAGATATACGACAAAGCTATGGAGTATGATGAAATAATAGGAATGTCTATAGGAACTAGACCTGATGTTGTCCCTGATGAAGTCTTAGACCTAATAGCCTGTTATACAACAGTAAAGCCTGAGATTTGGGTTGAGTATGGATTACAAACCGCAAATATAAACACCTTAAGGGCTATTAACAGGGCTCACGGGGTAGCAGACTTTGTTGATGCAGTTTTAAGAACGAAAAAAAGGGGTAATATAAAGGTTTGTGCCCATATGATAGTTGGTCTTCCAAATGAGAGTATGGAAGATTATATAGAAACTGTTAAGCTTATAGCATCTTTACCTGTTGATGGTATAAAAATACATCCTTTACATATAGTAAAACATACAGTTATGGAAAAACAGTATTACAAAGGGGAGATAAAAACATTAACTCTTAATGAGTATGCAAATATAGTAGCTGAGCTTTTGGAATACCTACCTGACGGTATGATTATACATAGAATTACAGGTGAAGCTTCCGATGATGAATTAATAGCTCCTGATTGGTGTTCCCCCAGAAAGAAACAGGAAGTTTTGAAAAAGTTAGAAGAAGCTATAAGTAGAAAAGAAAGGGAGAAGCTATTAAGTTTATCCTAATTTTTTAACTAAATACAAACTCTCTTTTGTTTTTTTCTTCCTCTTCAATCTTATACCAAATTCTTTTATCTATGCTTGTTATAAAGTATAAGACCTTAAGTAAGGTTAAAGGATAAAATATAGCTATGTATATAATTGTGAAATATACAGGGAATAGGATAAGAAAGAATATTAAAATAAGTTCTAAAACTGACATACCAAGTATTATAAAGAAATAAACCACATACTCAGCTGTAAAATGCTCCATAAGATATTTTAGATTAAAAAAGTAGAATGATTTGATAAATGCTTCTTTAAATGATGTTGAAAGAAGAGCATATCCTAAAACTGTAGGTAAGAAGTAAAACAGATGAATTAGTATCATAACTCCAAATAGGAATGATGAAATTATGAGTATTAGGTAAAAATCTGATAGATGATGTGAAATCATATAATCTCTTAGGTCTAGTAGTTTTAATACGCCAAAAACGTAAACGGTAAAAGCTGATATGTATATTAGAAACGCTAAAAATATGCCTGAAGCCACATTAAGATTATCTTTAAAAATTGAAATGATATTCTTTTCTATTTTAAACTCATTTAATAATTTTTTTTCATACTCATTAATACTTCTATCCTGTTTTCTTAAATTTTCTATAAGTTTTAGCACACTTGAAGGGGTTTTTGATTTTAGTAGGTCATAAGATTTAGCCATTTTTGCAAAGAATGAGTAAGAAGATATTATTGGAATGGATAGAATTAAGGTTATAGACGGAATAACAAAGATTATAATAAAAAAGTATAAATATTCATTTTCCATATTATGAGCCATCTTAAATAAAAAGTAATCCACCAAAAAGATTAAAAGTAAATATACTGAAGCTGCTAAAAATAAAAGTCTAAATTTCTTTTTGTTATAAATTATTAAATTTTTTAAATAATAAAAAGGACAGTTGAAATACTCTTTAATATCTCTACATATTCTAAACCTAACTTTTTTGTCCCTCGGAGATGTATTATCACTTTTTAAATTCCCTAGTATTCTATTTAACAGGCGTTTTTTATCTTTTATGTTAAAAAAATTTCCTATGTTGGAAGACTTCATTATATTCACCTTATAAAATCTTTTTAAAATTTAAAATAAGTTAATTTTTAAATAAATCAAAGGAAAATAATAGAAAGGAGAAGCCTACTCTTCTGGTCTTAAGGTTGGAAATAGTATAACTTCCCTTATAGATGAGCTGTCCGTTAACATCATAACCAATCTGTCTATTCCTATACCTTCCCCACCTGTTGGTGGTAGTCCATACTCTAAGGCTATCAGGAAGTTCTCGTCTAACTCCATAGCCTCGTCGTCTCCTTTAGCCTTTTCCTTTAACTGTTCTAAAAATCTTTTTCTTTGGTCTTCAGGGTCATTTAGCTCTGTGTATGCATTGGCTAACTCCTGTTTGTTTACAATAAGCTCAAATCTTTCAACTAAATCAGGGTCTTCTCTATGTGTTTTTGCAAGGGGAGATAATATTTTAGGAAAATCTATCACAAATGTAGGTTGTATTAATTCATCTTCTATAAAATGCTCAAACAGTTTATCCAAAAGCTTTAAATGTGTAAGTTCATCAGCTTTTGGTATACCTACTTCTTTAGCCAATTTTCTAGCATTTTCCTCATTTAAGAAAAACTCTTTATCTTTTCCTGTTTTTTCCTTTAAAGCATCAAAAAATCTCAATCTTCTAAATGGTTTTGAAAAGTCTAACTCTTGACCTTCCCAAGATATTTTTAATGTTCCTCTAGTGTCTAAAAGTATTTTTCTAAATAATTCTTCCGTTAAATCCATTAAATCATTATAGTCTAGATAAGCTCCATAAAATTCAACCATTGTAAATTCAGGATTGTGTGTTGTATCAATCCCTTCATTTCTGAAGTTTCTCCCTATCTCATAAACTCTGTTAAATCCACCTACAACTAACATTTTTAAATAGAGCTCAGGGGCTATTCTTAGATACATATCCATATCTAAGGCATTGTGATGTGTTATAAAAGGTTTAGCCATAGCTCCTGAGGCTACCGTCTGGAGTATTGGCGTCTCAACTTCAATAAAACCTTTACTCTCTAAAAACTCCCTTAAACTTTTAATAGCTTTAGACCTTATTTTGAATATTTCCCTAGCTTTTGGATTTGCTATTAAATCTACATATCTTCTTCTATATCTAATCTCAACATCTTTTAGTCCGTGCCACTTCTCAGGTAAGGCTCTTAACGATTTAGTTAAAAGTTGTATATCTTTTACTTCTACTGTTAACTCTCCTGTCATAGTCCTAAATAACTCACCTTCAACACCTACAATATCTCCAACGTCAATTATTTCCATTATCTCCTTATACTTTTCTTCTCCTAAATTATCCTTTCTTAAATATATCTGCAATTTGCCGTCTGCGTCTTGTATATGTCCAAAAGCCGCCTTTCCTTGGTCTCTTAACGCTATTAATCTTCCTGCAACAGAAACTTTTTCTCTGTTAGGGTCTAAATCAAACTTAGATTTGACCTCAAATACTGGAGTTCCTTCTCCATCTTCAATAAATTCTTCTGCAATTAAAGTTAATTTACCGTCTATTCTTTTTAGAAATCCTTTAAATACTCCTACGGTATTTGGAGATAGTTTACCTTTCTCCTGTGGGTATATTACCTGTATTTCTACAGGTTTATCTATATCTGCAAATCTGACTATATAATTGTTTTCTCTTTTGGAAACTCTTTTTATTTTACCTTTTAAAGCATACTCTTTATTATCTACAGGTAATTCATACTTACTTCTTATCTCATCAAGTTTATGACTAACAATAAATTTGTGTGTATATGGATTAATACCCTTATTTTTTAATTTTTCAACTATCTCCTTTCTACTCTCTATTATGCCATCAGACATCTAGCTTAAACCTCTTTACAAATTTAATAAGGATAATTATAACCAATGTTTAAATTTCTCAAAAAATTTTTTATGACCATTAAATTTTAACTTGTTTGTCAAAATTAATTTAAAATTATTAACTGTTAAAACTTAATTATATGGGGTTTAAAATGGCAAAGGACAGATACAATGTTGCAATTTTAGGTGCTACAGGTGCAGTCGGTCAAACTATGTTAAAAGTTTTAGAAGAGAGAAATTTTCCAATAGATGAATTAAGACTGTTAGCATCTCCAAGGTCTGCAGGTAAAGAGTTAGATTATATGGGTTTGAAATATAAAGTTGAGCCTGTATCTGAAGAAGCTTTTGATGGTATTGATATTGCTTTATTTTCTGCAGGTGGAAGTAGAAGTAAAGAATGGGCTCCTAAAGCTGTTGAAAAGGGGGCTATAGTTATAGATAACTCATCTGCTTTTAGAATGGATGATGATGTGCCTTTAGTTGTCCCTGAAGTTAATCCTGAAGATGTGAAATGGCATAAAGGAATAATAGCTAATCCGAACTGTTCAACAATTCAGATGGTTGTTGCATTAAATCCCATACATAAGGAGAAAAATATAAAGAGGGTTTTCGTATCTACCTATCAAGCTGTTTCAGGTGCAGGAGCTAAGGCAATAGAAGATTTAAAAAATGAAACGAAAGCTTTTTTTGAAGATAAATATTACTATCCTGAGGCTTTACCGTATCATATAGCTTTTAATGTAATTCCACATATAGATGTTTTCTTCGATAATGGATATACAAAGGAAGAAATGAAAATGGTTAACGAGACTAGAAAAATTATGCATGCTCCAGATATAAAAGTTTCTCCAACCTGTGTAAGAGTTCCTGTTTTCGTAGGTCACAGTGAAGCTATATCAATAGAGACTGAAAAACCAATAACTCCAGAAGAAGCTAGAGATATATTAAAAAATGCAGAAGGAATTATAGTTGAGGATGACCCTAAAAATAACGTTTATCCTATGCCAATTGATATAGCAGGTAGAGACGAGGTTTTCGTCGGAAGAATAAGAAAAGATTTTGCCTTTGAAAATGGTATATCTATGTGGGTTGTAGCAGACAATCTTAGAAAAGGTGCAGCCACTAACGCAGTACAGATAGCTGAGTTATTGGTAAAGTATGAATTAGTTTAAAATTTAAACTTTTTTACTAAAATTTTTTTATAAAGGTATTGCAAATTTCAATCGACAATATTATTATTAATAAAAGAAGACAAAAAATAGGGGGTTAGAAATGGGAAACACTATAAAGTTAGAAAAGGATAAATGGGAAAGTTACTTTAATGAGTGGGATAAAAAATACAGAGAAGGTGCCTTTGGAGAAAAGGAAGTTCAGATAGAGATTGTTGATAAAGAGTTGGGAGACCAAGTTGAGACTTTTTGGCAACCATTGATAGGTCTATCTTATGACCCTAAAGACAATGATTTTGAAGTAGTTGCAGAAAAGCACGACCACATAATCCATAACCCTGTGGAAGTGTATGTTGAAGAAGGAGAAAACGGAGATTTATTGGCTATTGAGGTTGTACAAGAGACAGGTATGAAACATATTGTACTGTTTAGAAATAAATAAAAACTTTCCTCTCCTCTTTCATTTTAAATTTTTATTGAAACTTTCCTTTAACAACAATCCTGATAAAAAGGCTACAGCAGCAGCAAACATAAGATAAATAGAAGGTGAAGCTAAATTATTTGTATATTTAATTAGTAAAGTTGCTATTAAAGGTGAAGTTCCGCCAAAAATAGCAAAAGGTAAGTTATAACCTAAAGAATAGCCTGTGTTCCTCACTTTTGTAGGAAATATCTCAACTAACGTTGTTGGCAGTACTGCCATAAAACCTGCCGTTATTATTGCAAATATTATTAATCCTAACTGTGCATTTAATGCACTTCCCGAAGATATATAAACAAATAATGGGTATGCAAACATAAAAGTCAATCCTGTTGATAGGAGAATGAAAATTTTTCTTCCGAATTTGTCAGATAAATAACCAAAAATTGGTATAAGAAAAGCTAGAACAATCATACCTACAGTGTTTATAGTTAAAGCGGTTGATTTAGGGAGATGAACAAATTTAATAAGATGTTGTGCCAGATAAACGAATAAAGTGTAAAATCCTACTGCCTGAAACACACTTAAGAAGAAAGTTTTTAAAAACTCACTTCTGTAATTTTTCAACAAATCTAATATTGGGTTTTTATCTATCTCTTTTTTTATTTCTAACTCTTTAAACTTAGGAGTTTCCCCTATGTTTCTTCTAACATAATAACCTAAAAATCCTAAAATTATTCCGGTCATAAATAGAATTCTCCATCCATAACTATATAAAGCATCTTCAGGAAGTATTTTTGTTATAAACGCACTGGATGCAGAACCTAAAAGAATTCCAATTACCGCACCTAATATTGCTATACTTCCAAATAAACCTCGTTTATTCTTAGGTGCATGCTCAACGACGAAGGATACAGAAGTTGTATACTCTCCACCAACCGATAATCCTTGAGTTATTTTTAGCAATGTTAAGAGTATAGGAGCTAGTATTCCAATTTGATAATATGTAGGCAGTAAACCAATAGCTGTTGTGGATATAGCCATTAAAATTATAGAAATCATTAAAGCCTTTCTTCTTCCTATTTTATCACCTAGAAAACCAAAAAAGGTTGCTCCGATAGGTCTTGCTATAAATCCTACTGCAAAAACAGTAAAGGCTTTTATTAATTCTGTAGTTGGGTCGTTGGATGGAAAAAAAAGTTTTCCTATAATACCTGCTAAATATCCATAAACTACAAAATCATACCATTCCAAAACATTACCAATCATTCCTGCAATTAAAACTTTTCTAATATGGCTTGGATTTTCCAACTGTAAACCTCTAAGAAAGAAAATATTTTTTAAAATTATAAAATTATAAATTTCAATTCGGAAATAAAACTTTCCTGTTTTACAATCAACTTAATTTAATCAACTGATTTAACGCTAGTTTAGAAATTAAATTTAGCTCTAAAAGGATAAAATAAATTAAATGAAAAAAATAAAATAGAATAAAAAAGAAAAAAAGAAATGGAAAAAATCTAGTTTCATTAATATTCACCTTTATTTCTCCAAATGATTGACTTAAGTCAATGTAGCTAATTCTCCAATTAATTAAGTTAAGACAAGAAGATTTAAATATTTTTAGATTTTAGTGAGATGTTTTCTTTATCTGAAACGGAGGATAGGAAAATTATGATGGAAGTAGGCTCATGGTTGTGGAAGTTGTCCTTGATATTCCATATAGTTTCTAATGCTATCTTTTTAGGGATAACATTTGTTTTTACTATAGGTATTAATGAGATTTTAATTGAAAAAATAGCAAAAAGGTATTTGAAAATATCTTTTATATTAGTTCTAATAACAGGTATTAGCGGCATACTGCTATTATCTATTCTTAGTATGTCAGGTATGGACGATTTAACATCAAACCCTATCGGTCAAAGTGTGTTAGTTATGCTTTTTGGATATTCTATAGTTCTTTTTGTTATTTCATTGGCACTTATATACAAAGGGGAAGAGGGGAGAATATACAAGAGACTTTTTGGGATTATGTTTTTTAACTATCTATTCGTTTATATCATTCAAGCATATTTAACAAAATAGGAGGAAGTCAAAATGACTAAACTAATGGATCAAACTACTAAAAAATGGTTCCTTATATTTACAATAGCTACAATTGTAGCGGTAGGTTTATTTACAGCTTTCACCGTTAAACAGATTAAGGAAGTTCCTCCTATTCCTCAAGAGGTGAGGGGTACTAAAACCCTATATACCTACAACGATATAGTTCAGGGAAAGGCTTATTTCCAAAAATATGTTTTAATGGATCAGGGAACACTTCTAGGAAACGGGGCTTATATAGGTCCTGATTATACTGCGTGGATACTTCATGAAAAGATTGTTAAACTACAAGATATTTATGCTCAAGAAGAGTACGGCAAAAACTATTCAGAGCTATCTAAAGATGAAAAGGCTAAAGTTGATTATCTAGTAAAGGAAGATGTTAGAAAGAAATCTATTTTAAAGGAAGGCATTACCCAAATAACACCTGAACATGAAAAAGCCTGGCTTCAAGTAAAGGAAAAACTTGTTGATTATCTGGTTAATGGAAATCCGCAATACGCTATGGTAGGTGGTATTATTAAGCCTGAAGAAGCCGAAAAAATGGCGGCTTTTATAGATTGGACAACATTAGTGGCTGTAACACCTAGACCAAATGCTAAATCTGGTGAAGAAGTATCAGTTATAAAATCTTTAGGAGAACCCTTAACTGTAGATGAAAACCTAAATATGCATCCTACATATACTAATAACTGGCCTCCTGAACCTGCTATAGGATTAAATGCTACCTACTCATCTCTATTTTGGTCAATTGTGGCATTTATGGCTTGTTGGACTTTAACTATAGTCGTTATGTGGGCGTTCTATGATTACTTCCTAAAATTTGATAATGAAAAGGAATACTCACCTGCCCTTAATATTACAAGATTAACTCCTCTACAAGAAAAGGTTATAAAATTTGTTCCATTAGTTCCTTTATTCTTTGTATTGCAAACACTTCTAGGTGGTTATATGGCTCACCTCTTTGCGGACCCTTCCCATAACTGGATTATTCCTCAATCATTACTTCCGTTTAATGTAGCTAGAGAGTTCCACTTAAATCTTGCCGTTTTATGGATAGCTATAGGCTGGCTAGCAGGTGGATTATTTGTTGCTCCTCTAGCTTCCGGTGGTAAAGATTTCAAATTCCCTATAGCTGTAGATATTCTCTGGATAGCATTACTTATAGTTGGTGGTGGTGGCTTAATTGGTATGTGGTTAGGTGCTTTAGGAAAATTACCTGATGAGTTATGGTTCTGGCTAGGTTCTGAAGGTAGAGAGTATATAGAATTAGGAAGAATTTGGGATATAGGTTTAGTGGTAGGTTTAGTCTTATGGTTTGCAATAGTTTTCTTTACTGTAAGACAGGCTGAGAAGATTACACCACCTTTAGCTATGATGATATGGTCAGCTTTTGCTATAGCTGTGTTATACATCGCAGGAATGTTGCCTTTACACAAAATAATTCCTAACTTCACAATTGACGATTATTTTAGATGGTGGGTTGTTCACCTATGGGTTGAAAATACCTTTGAATTATTTGCGGCAGGAACTTTAGCATTTTTAACTGTGGCTTTAGGCTTAGTTAGTGCTAGATTTGCAACAATCATGATGTTTTTTGAAGCATTCCTTATCGTTGCCGCTGGAACAATAGGAACAGGACACCACTACTTCTGGATGGGTGAAAATGAATTCTGGATTGCTTGGGGTGGTGTACTATCATCTTTAGAACCTTTACCATTGGTTATTCTAATGATTGAAGCAACAAAAGAGTATCTACATATAAATAAAAAAGGTGAAGCGTTCCCATTTAGAATGGCTTTCCTATGGTTAGCAGGTTCAGCTTTCTTAAACTGGCTAGGTGCAGGATTTTACGGTATGTTAATAAATTTACCAATTGTAAACTACTATGAACACGGAACTTACTTTGGAATGGCTCATGGTCACGTAGCTCTGTTAGGTGCTTTTGGATACATTTCTATAGCATTCCTATACTTTATAGCTAGGGCTAACGCTTTAGCTAAGGGATTACACTGGGACGAAAAAATATCAAACTTGGCATTCTGGTTAACTACAGGCGGTATATTCCTGTTTGCTATCCCAGTTTTAGTAATAGGTGAAAAACAGATGGAATGGGCTTACAATTACGGATACTGGGTTGCAAGAACAAGGGAAGTTTTAGAAGGTATGGGCTTCTGGTTATGGATAAGATTAATCCCAGATATGATGATTGTAGCAGGTGCAATACTAATATTGGTAGACCTAGTTTACAAACTTTATCTATCAAGAAGGGAAGCTACAACTGCAGTAACTGCTTAGTGTATTGTCCCCCATTTAGGGGGATTTCATTTATTTCTTTACTAGTAAGAAAATAACGCCAATTTAGAAATTAAATTCAGTTAATTTATTTTCATTGACTAAAATGAGGGATTACAATTAAATTAATACTTAAAACTATTAAATGATGTCAGCTTAAATCAACGAATTGACAATTCCAAAAATTTCGCAAAATAGATTAAAAGATAAAAAATTTAATGTTTATTCTATATAAATAATAGCTATTGCTGTTGAAAATTTTTTCTCGTGGGAGATAGAAACATTTATCTTAAAATTTTTATCAATTTTTTTATGTAAAATAACCGTAGCAGGTTTATTTTCTTTTCCTAAAACCTCTATCTTCTTAAAAGATATTCCTTCTTCAAATGCCTGATAAAATGCTTTAAAAACCGCTTCTTTACAGGCAAATCTTGCAGATATACAGGGTATAAAATCTTTTTTAGATAAACAGTATTCAATCTCTTTTTCAGTAAATATTTTATTTAAAAATTTATCTTTAAACTTTCTATAAACCTTTTCAATTCTTTCATTTTCTACAATATCTATACCTGTGTATATATCCATAACTTTTAATTCCCCGAATTAACTATTCTTAAATAACTTTTATACCTTTCTAAAGCTATTTCTCCCCTTTCTACTGCTTCCTTAACACCACATTGAGGCTCATTTATGTGTAAACAGTTAGGATATTTACAACTGTATCTCAAAAACTCTCTAAAGTAATCTTTTACTTCCCTTTTATCCATAAAGTACAACGCATCAACATTTGAAAAACCGGGAGTGTCTCCAACAAAAGAGTTATCTCCAAATGGAAAAAGTTTAACTCCTGTGGTTGTATGTCTTCCCCTTTTAAGCTTTCTGCTTATATCCCTTGTTTCAAGCTCCACACCTATTAATTTAGATAAAATAGAACTCTTTCCAACCCCTGACGCACCTGCAAAAACTGAGATAGTCCCAGATAGATAATTTTTTAGATTTTGAATGCCTTCCCCTGTATTTGCACTTACTTTTAAAACGTCATAGCCTGCATTTATATATATATCAACCCATTTATTTAATTCTTTTAATCCTTCATTATCTAAAAGGTCTATTTTATTAAAAACTATTATTGGGTCTGATTTTAAATACTCGTAAACTGCTAATAGATTGTCTATTAGAAAGTTATCAAAATCTGGAAACTTTATAGTTGCTACTATCATAACTTTATCCACATTTGCAACAGGTGGTCGTTTAAGAAAATTTTTCCTTTCTTCCACATCTTCTATAGTAAATGTATTGCTATCTACAATCTCACCTAAAACGTAATCTCCTGCGTATATTTTAGTCTTTTTTAGAACCTTTTTTCTGGGAAAACCTCTGTATATTTCTCCACTATCTAGTATATATACACCTATCATTTGGGCTTCTCTATCTATAACTAAACCCCTTTTCATTGTTTAACTTCCCCTTTTTTCTTATTTAAAGGGTATCCTAACTCTTCTCTATGCTTAACAAATGCTTTTGCACACTCTCTAGCCAAATTTCTAACTCTGGCTACAAATCTAGCCCTTTCGTTTACAGATAATGCTCTTCTTGCTAACAACAAATTAAAAATATGGGAACATTTCAATGCATAATCGTATGCAGGAATAGGTAAATTTTTCTGAACTAATCTAAATCCTTCCGTCTCATACATATCAAAAGTTTTAAATAACATATCAACATCTGCTTCTTCAAAATTGTATACAGACCATTGTCTTTCTGCTTCTTTGTAAATATCTCCGTAAGTTAATCCTTCTGCCCATACAATATCGTAAACGCTGTCAACATTCTGTAAAAATGTTGCTATTCTCTCTAATCCGTAGGTTATCTCAACACTTATAACAGGTAAATCTAAACTTCCCACCTGTTGAAAGTATGTAAACTGTGTTATTTCCATACCGTCAAGCCAAACTTCCCAACCTAACCCCCAAGCACCTAAAGTTGGACTTTCCCAATCATCCTCAACAAATCTTACATCGTGTTCTGTTAAATCAATACCTAATGCCTCTAAACTTTGTAGATATATCTCCTGTGGATTTTCAGGGGCAGGCTTTAGTATTACTTGAAATTGATAGTAATGTTGTAATCTATTCGGATTTTCTCCATATCTTCCATCTTGGGGTCTTCTAGACGGTTCAACATAACAAACATTCCATTCTTCAGGTCCTAATGTTCTTAAAAAGGTTGCAGGGTTCATTGTTCCTGCACCTACCTCTATATCGTATGGTTGCCATAAAATACAACCTTTATCTGTCCAGAACCTTTGTAAAGTTTGTATTATTTCTTGAAATGTTAAAAATTTTTCTGACATATATCTATTACTCCAATTTTTATTAAGATTTAGTAAATAATTTTATCTTAAATTTTTGTTTAATTTTATCATTATCTTATCCTGTCAAAATTTTATTTAATCTAATTTTTAAGTTAAACTTTTTATTAAACTTTAAATTTTTTAGGTAAAAAGGTGGATTTAAAGGCTAAAGACGAAAAATTTATGGATTTGGCTTTAAAGCTAGCTGAAGAGAGGAAGGGACTTACACATCCTAATCCAACAGTTGGGGCTGTTATTGAGAAAAATGGGGAAATTTTAGGAATAGGAGTTCATAAAAAGGCAGGTAGCCCCCATGCAGAAAGGGAAGCTATAGCTGATGCTCTAAAAAGGGGAAAAGACATAAAAGGGGCTACTATGTATATCACTTTAGAACCTTGTTGTCATTACGGTAGAACACCTCCTTGTACTGATGCAATTATTGATAACAGAATAAAAAGAGTTGTTGTTTCCACATTAGACCCTAACCCACTTGTAAGTGGGAAGGGAGTAGAAATATTAAAAGAAAATGGGATAGATGTGGAAATAGGCATTTTGGAAGATAAAGCCAAAAAATTAAATGAAGATTTTTTTATATATATAAAAGAAAAAAGACCTTTTATTAATCTAAAATCTGCAGAAAGTTTGGACGGAAAAATAGCCACTAGAACAGGTCATTCAAAATGGATAACAGGATTAGAAGCTAGGAAGTATGCCCATTTACTCAGGAAGCATGCATCTGCAGTTATGATTGGAGTTAATACTGCAATAAGGGACAATCCAGAGCTTACAGTTAGGTATGTAGAAACGGAAAAACAGCCTATAAGAGTTTTAATTGATAAGTATTTAATGACACCTTTGGATTACAAAATCTTTAATGATAAAGCTAGAACTGTTGTGTTCACATCTGATAGGGCAGATAGGAAAAAGTTAAAAATTTTAGAAGATAAAGATAATATAAAAATAGTTATATTGCCTTTAAACAGGGGTAAGTTTAATATAGAGGATATTTTACAACAATTGTATAAAATGGATATTGTTCATATATTAGTTGAAGGTGGTAGAGGTCTATTTACTGAGTTTTTTAGAAAAGGTTTATATGACAAACTGTCTCTGTTTATAGCACCTAAAATATTAGGAGAGGACGGTTTAGATATTGTGGGGGCATTAGGGATTAATAACGTATATGAAGCTCCTTTATTTAGAATAGAGGATATAAAAAAGTTAGGAGAGGATATATTTTTAGAACTTTATCCAAAACAAAAGGGAGTAAAGAAAGATGGTTAAAAGTTGGGATGAGTTAAAAATTGCAATAAAAAATTTAAAAAAAGCAAAAAGACCTAAAAGTAGAAATATTTATAATCTCCCAATTGGTACTCTTTTAAAGATAAATGGTAATTACTATTTAATAGAGGAAAAAGCTGTTTATGAAGATTGGACAGAATATAAATTAAGTGAACTTTTAAGTAATAAGAAAAGTTATTTAGATGTTGAAGAGGACAGGTACACACTTTGGAAAAGATTACCTTTAAATGAAGAGATTAATATACTTGAAAAGTATGTTAAAGGTATATGCCAAACCATAGAAAGTGGTTTGGGGAAGAATTACAAGTATTATACAGTTAAATGTGACGGTAGATTATACTCAATAGAAGAGTATGAAACTGACGGAAAAGTTGAGAGAGAAGTTTATAAAGAGGAAGAGGTAGAAGAGCTTAAGCTTTTGTAGATGGCGATAACAATCTTATAAATACGGTTAAATTAAAAAAATTTATCGGTTCATTATTAGCAGTATCTTTCTTTTTATACTTCATATATGGAGCTTTTATTAGCCCTTGCAAAATAATAAGTGATTATGAGGTAGAGAAAAAAGATAGGGTCTTTGCTATCCTTGATTTAGAAAAGGAGGAGCTGAACCAATTAAAGAAAGAGTATGAAAATCTAAAGAAAACAGATTTTAAATATATAACAAAATTTGGTTTAGATAAAATTTTAGAGAAGAAAATTAAACAGACTGAAGAAAAGATTAAACAGTTAGAAAATGAAAAATCTATCTATGACCCAAACAGGTTTTCTTCAGAAAACTGTGAGCTATTTTGTAAAAATAGCTGTGATTATAAATACAGTATAGCCCTTAACAACTTTAAAACAAAAGTTAATTCTGCAAATACAGAAATTAAAAGAATAAAACAGATTATTTTTTATTATAAAGATGGTAAAGCGAATAAAGAAAGGTATAAACAGGAGTTATTAAAAGATATTGCTAAAATTGACAGTATAGTTGACAACATTCAAAAGATTACAGAACAGAAGGCTTTAGAGTATAACTTTAACTATAAAGAGATAGTAGATAGGGGAAAGTTTTATCAGAATAAGTTAATTAAAATAAAAAACAGTATAAAGTCTGCAATTTCTAATGATAACTTTTATCTATTTAGCAAGTTTATAAACGAGGGAATAGGTGTTGAAATTTTAAGTATATTTAGAGAGTTTAAAGATACATTTAAAGAGTTAGATAAAGATTATTTTGTCTTGTTAAAAGATAAAAAAGTTATTTATAAGGCAATATTTTCAGTATATTCTTGGGATGATTATTTAGATTATCCAGAGGAACACTCATTTTATAAGGAAATTAACATATCAGAGGAATTATTTAAAAGATTAGTTAATTTTATGAAAAAAACAAAAGGTGATGTATATCTATGTAAAGGTAAAAATTATACAGTGGTTTGCAAAATTGAAGATAATGAACTTTATCAAATATTAGAAAGGTATATACTACCTTCTATTCCTGTTGGAGACAATACTTTTGAGGTTTATTTGGAAGATATTTATCCAGTTTATTACCATCTATACGAGATAACAGGTTTAAAAACTCCAAAGAAGGTAGAATGGGTTGAAGTTGATGAGAGAACATTTAATACTTTTAGATATTTAAATACTGTAGTAATGGCTAAACCTTTAGGATATTTTGAAGACCAAATATTAATCAAACCTAAAGAGATTTACACAAAAGTTTTAAATAATCCATACTATTCAGGAACTATAACAAATCCAGATTTATTGCCTATCCTGTATATAATAAGATATAGACTTCCAGAGATTATTCTTCCTGACCCTAACTATCCTAACGATTATAAAAAAGGTAAATTGTTAGATTATTACTCAAGAAAAAAAGTTTTAGAAGATTACGCTAAAAAGTATGGTTTGGATAAACAAAAGATAGAAGAGTATAAGATTGAAAGAAGAGTGGAAAAATTTGGAAGAAGTTTAGGCTCTACATATAGAGGAGGCGGATACGGAGGTTTTGGAAAGTAGGGAGTTAATCTTTATATTTAGTTAAAATGTATAACTATAATTTTCAAACTACTAAATTATCAATAATAAATTTTGTCAACTCGTTTATCCCTGTTTTCTCTTTGGAAGAAGTTAAAAATACAGGTATATCCTTACTTAAATTTAAAGTTTCTCTGATAATTTTTTTTGCTTTAGCCTTTTCGCTTTGATTTAATTTGTCAACCTTTGTTCCAACAACTATAAAAGGGATATTTAAAGCTTCTAACCATTCCTTCATCATAATATCTAACTGTGTAGGTTTATGCCTACTATCAACTAAAAGAATAACGAATTTTAAATTTTCCCTAGTTCGGAAATAATTCTCTATCATTCTCTTCCATTTATCCTTTTCCCTTTTGGAAACCTTAGCAAATCCATACCCCGGTAAATCTACAAAGTAAAAATTATCATTTACTAAGAAAAAGTTTATAAGTCTAGTTTTCCCCGGTGAAGATGAAACCTTAGCTATATTTCTACCTAAAATAGCGTTAATTATAGAAGACTTTCCCACATTTGAACGACCTACAACTGCAACTTCTGGATATATTGGGGGAGGAAAATCCTCCCTATTGACAGCACTTTTAACAAATTTTGATTTTTTAACTAACTGCATTTTTCTCTTTTTCTTCAGTTATTATAGTTGGTTCTTTCTTTTTTAGAACGACATCTTTGTCAATTATAACCTTCTTAACGCTTTTCATAGAAGGTATTTTATACATTATATCCGTCATTATCTCTTCAACTATAGCTCTTAAACCCCTTGCTCCTGTCTTTCTCTTTATGGCTTCTTTTGCTATTTCCCTCAATGCCTCTTGGGTAAACTCTAAATCTACTCCATCCATAGCCAATAATTTTTTATACTGCTTTATCAATGCATTTTTAGGTTCAGTTAACACTCTGACTAACGCTTCCTCATCTAATTCTTCTAATGTTGCTATAACAGGTATTCTTCCTACAAATTCAGGTATTAAACCATACTTTATTAAATCTTCAACCTGAACCTTTGATAATAAATCCTTTTCTTCTTCTTTTGTTTTTATTTCTGCCTCAAAACCAATGGATTTCTTACCTAAACGTTGTCTTATTATGTCTTCCAAACCAACGAAAGCACCACCTAGTATAAAAAGTATGTTTGATGTATCTAACTGTATAAACTCCTGATGTGGATGTTTTCTTCCACCTTGTGGCGGTATGTTGGCTATAGTTCCCTCTAAAATTTTTAGTAATGCCTGTTGAACACCTTCACCTGATACATCTCTAGTTATAGAAGGATTTTCTCCGCTCTTCTTAGCTATTTTATCTATTTCATCTATGTAAACTATACCTTTTTCTGCTTTCTCTATATCGTAATCTGCCGCTTGAACTAATCTAACTAGAATACTTTCAACATCTTCACCAACATATCCAGCTTCTGTTATGTTAGTTGCATCAGCTATGGCAAAAGGAACATCTAAAATCTTTGCTAAAGTCCTAGCTAAAAGAGTTTTTCCTGAACCTGTAGGTCCTATTAGTAGAATATTACTTTTTTCTATCTCAACATCTTCATCAAAATTAAGACCTTTTTCTTTAGCTAAAATTCTCTTGTAGTGGTTGTAAACTGCAACAGATAGTAGCTTTTTGGCTTTATCCTGTCCTATTACATATTCATCTAAAATCTTTTTTATTTCTATAGGCTTAGGTAATTCCTTTAAATCTTTACCTTCTCTAAACTTCTCTTCAAGTTCAGTTTTAACTATCTTATAACAATCATTAACGCACTTATCACATACATACAAATTATTTGGAAGCTCTAACATTAAGTTTGCTTTTTTTTCTTCTACACCACATAAAAAACATTTATGATTACTCACCTTTTATACCTCTTTTATCCCCTTGATTTAATTACTTTATCTATAAGACCGTATTCTACGGCTTCTTCAGCTGACATAAAGTAATCTCTTTCTGTGTCCTGTTCAATCTTTTCTATAGGTTGTCCAGTATGCTCTGCCAATTTTTCATTTAAATATCTTTTTAATCTTAATATCTCTTTAGCATGTATCTCTATATCTGTAGCCTGTCCCTGAAAACCACCTAAAGGTTGATGTATCATTATTCTTGAACTAGGTAATGCGTACCTTTTGCCCTTTGTTCCTGCTGATAGGAGGAAAGCTCCCATAGACGCAGCCTGTCCCATACATATTGTTACAACATCAGGTTTTATATAATTCATTGTGTCATATATAGCCAGACCTGCCGTAACAACTCCACCGGGAGAGTTAATATACATATAAATATCTTTTTCTGGGTCTTCAGCTTCTAAAAATAATAGTTGAGCAACTATTAAGTTTGCTATATGGTCATCTATTGGAAAGCCAAGAAGTATAATTCTATCTTTTAAAAGTCTTGAGTATATATCATATGCCCTTTCTCCTCTAGGCGTTTGCTCTACAACTATCGGAACTAATTGATTAACTATTTTTTCTATATCCATTTACTATTTCCTCCAAAATTTTAGTTAAATATTATAAATTATAAAAATTTAAAGATTAGTCTAGTTTAATCTATTAAAGGAAACTTTATTATGATTTTCCTATCTGTAAAAAGGCATAAATGTAAATTTTGATGAATTTACAATAATTTATTTTATAACAATATTGTCAAATTTTCATATTTATATATTTTAATTAATAAAAAAATAATAAAGAAGGTATCAATATGGAAGTATTAGCTTGGATGTCAGAAAAAAGAAAAGATGGTAAAGTTCTGTGTAAAGCCTGTAATCAAAGATGTGTTTTAGATATAAACGAGTTAGGTAAGTGTGGTATTAGAAAGGTCAAAGAAGATGGAAATCTGTATCTAACTACTTATGGATTAGCGGCGGCTTTTAACGTTGACCCAATAGAAAAAAAACCTTTATTCCATTTTTTACCATCAACTCCGATTTTGTCTATAGGAACTGTAGGATGTAATTTTTGTTGTAAATTTTGTCAAAACTGGGAAATTTCCCAATATCCACAAACACATAATGGAGAAGTTTTCGGTAGAACTTTAATGCCTGAAACTATAGTTGAAATATGTAAGACTTACAATATACCTTCAATAGCATATACCTATAACGAACCTGTAGTTTTCTTTGAATACGCTTACGACACAATGAAATTGGCTAAAGAAAACGGTATAAGAAACGTTTTTGTATCAAGTGGTTATGAAACAAAGGAAGCTCTGGAAACATTGGCTCCTTATATGGACGCAATGAATATAGATTTGAAAGCTTTTACAGATAGATTTTATAGGGAAATATCCTGTGCTAGATTAAAACCTGTATTAAAAACAATAGAACATGCTTATAAGCTTGGAATTTGGATAGAACTAACAACATTAATTATTCCAAATGAGAATGACAGTAAGGAAGAACTTAAAGAAATAGCAAACTTTATAGCTTCAATAGATAAAAATATACCTTGGCATATATCTAGATTTTTCCCTGCTTATAAAATGATGGATAAACCTCCTACACCTATAGAAACATTAAAAATGGCTTACGATATAGGTAAAGAAGCAGGTTTACATTACGTTTACGTCGGAAATTTTGATGATGAGGATAGAGAAAGTACATACTGTCCAAATTGTAATTTTAAAGTAATAGAGAGAAGTGGTCATATAGGTCAAAATGTTAAGGTAAATCTTATAGATGGTAAATGTCCTAAATGTAATACCGAAATAGCAGGAGTTTGGAAGTAATACTAATACTGTAATAGATTGGTTCAATTATGGAAATAGATTAAGAGATAAAAAATTTTAATTATTTATTGGATCTTAAAATCACTACGGTTTGCAACTAATGTTTTAAATTAGCATTTTAAAACTGTTTTGGTATAAAAATATCATTGCTTTTTGTTATTAAATTTGGCTTAATCTAACTATTAATTAATAAAATTATATTATTTTAGGATAATGTTGGATCTTATTACTTTATTAAAAAATGTAAAATCAAAAAAGGAAGGTTTTGATGTAATTTCAGAATTTGCTCCTAATATTGATAATAAGGTTCTAAAAGCTTTTGAGACTTTATTAAAAGGTAAAGAAACAAAAAGTTGGTTTAAAGAATTTTATACTATGATTGAAACTGCAGTAATTTTAAATGAGACTATTTTTCCATTTATAGAAGACAGAGAAATATTTTTAAAAAAATTAAAGAGTTTAGATATTATTAAATCTAGATATGCCGTATATATGTTCCTTTATCACTCAAAATCAAAGTTAATAGAAATAGATAAACTTTTATCAGAATTAGAGGTGCTAATTGATGAGTACGGGATAAAGGATGAAGGCGTTAATGAAAGAAATGAAAAGATAAAAAAGATTATTCAAATGGTAAATGGCTTTTTTAAAATTATAGAAATTTTACTGGATAAAATTAAAGAGAAATCAAGTAAAGAATTAGATTTAGTATGTGATTTTTATTTACAGAATGGAATTTTAAGTTTGTATCAGCATAAAATTAGTATTTTATTAAAGGAAAATTTATCTAATTCCCAACAACATTTAAAAAGAGGAAGCTTTTTTTTTGAAAAATTATTAGATTTAGATTGTCCCCCGGAAACAAAAATTTACTCATTATTAAATCTATCCTCTATGTATAGGCATTATAATCTTTGTAAATCTATAAATTGCTTAAATTTAGCCAAAAATGAGTTGAAGAATATAGATAAAAAGGAAATTTACGAAAATCTTGAATTAGAAATTAATAGAAATTTATCTTCTATTTTTTTAGATTTAGGAAGATATGAAAATTGTTATAATCTACTAAAGCCATATATAGAAAAATTAGAAAGGAAAATTTTTAAAATTTTTTCTCCTCAACTAATTCTGGAGTTTATTAATAAACATAAATATATTTACGAAAATATGGTGATTTGTTGTATAGAATTAGGAAAAGTAGAAAAAAAATATAAAGAAAAAGCTTTAGAATACTTGGAAAAAATAAACAGTAGAGTATTTCTAGAAAGTTGGAGGCTTAAACTAAATACTCTAGATTTAGAAAGTAATAAGGAACTAGCAAATAGACGAAAAAAATTGCTTGAAGAATTAAACTATTTAAGTTTCTATATTCCCGAAGATAAAAATGAAGAGTTAAATATATTAAGAATTAACCAAATATTAGAGGAACTGGGCACATTAGAAGATTTACTAATTAGAAATAATAAATTTAAAATTTTTTATTTAAAGGCTCATCCTGTAAATTTGGAAGAAGAAAATGTTTTTTCACTTATACCAGAAAATACTTTATTATTAGAATATTTTTTAACAAAGGATAAAATATATATGTTTATCATTAATAACAAAGGGATATTAGATATTAAAGATATTAAATTTAAGGATATTAACCTATTTAAAGGTATTTTAAACATATTTTTACAAATATTAATAAGGGAAAATTTTACTAGTTATAAAGAGTTAGAAGATAATATACCTGAATTTTCTTCTTTATTTGAACCGGAGGAAAATTTAATAATTTCTTATGATTTATTAATTAAACCTGTATATGAATTTATAAAAAATAAGGAAATGCTTTATATAATACCTTACGGTGAACTTGCTAAACTTCCATTCCATGCGTTAATAAAAAAAGAAAACGGAGAAGAAACTTTTTTAATAGAAGAAATTCCTATTGCTTACCTTCCTTCGCTATCTGTATTTAGAATTTTAAAAAATGAAGAAGAAAATAGCGATAAATGTTTAGTTATTGGATTACCTGAAAAAAAAGGAGGACCAAAGCTAGCTGAGAAAGAAGCAAAATTGGTTGCTAAACTATGTAATTTTCAACCTTATCCAGCAAAAAAGGATATTTTCCTAAAAGAAGCTGAAGGAAAAAATATAATCCATATATCTACTCACTCTGTAAATGAGAAAATTTTAATAAATTATAATGGCCTTCTGTTTGAGGATGGTGTTTTACTACCTCAAGAAATAGAAATGTTAACTATAAAAGCATCGCTAGTTTTTTTAAGTGCTTGTTCTACTTATTTAGAAGATGTAAATCCTTCAATCAAATATATTAGTTTGACTGGTAGTTTTATAAAGGCAGGTGCTAGAACAGTTATAGCTACCTTATTGCCTATAGCAAGTTATCCAACTTATATGTTAGTTGAAGAATTTTATAAAAATTTAAAAAAAGGATATAGTAAAGCTAAATCTTTACAAAGAGCACAATTAAGAATTATAAATGACTATAGTTGGCATCCTTATTTTTGGGGAACTTTTTTCTTAATAGGTTTAGGTGATTAAAAAGAAATATATATTATGAAAGGGGGGAATAATGATGAAAAAGAAAGATAATGCACCTTTAGATGTTTCAGAACAGACAAGGGATATTTCTTTCATTTTTTCTACCAATGTGGACAAGTTCAAAGAATTTTTAAAAAAAACTAAATATTCTTTTTATGTAATTTTATTGGGAAGAGAAGATGATCATTTTATAAAAAACTTTATGATAAAAAATTGGAAAAATTTACATTATATGAGTGGAGAAAAAATATTATTTTTATCTATATATAAACCTGATAAAATAGATAATGAAATTAAAGAAGATTTAAAGAAAAAATTTGGGGATCTTATTGATAATACAGCAACTTTTGATCCTTCACCTGCATGGAGTTATAAATATGCTAGATTATTAGGTATACCTATTTCTTATTTGCCATGTATTTTTATTGGCACCGATATAAATAAAAATAAAGGTATATTTATTAAAGTTCCTAAATTAAATGAGAAATACTTAAGATATTTTTTTGAATTTTTATTTAATAACTTAAACGAATTAGCGGATTTAGATGAAGAAGAAAAATTAAAAAAACTAAAAGAAAATATTTATAAGTTTTTATTGGAAAAATTCAAACTTAAATCAAAGGAAATTTTTATAGAATACATTTTACCAAACATTGATACTCAAAAAATCATAGCAGAAATTATTAGTATGGTTATTGGTGGATTAATAAGAGGATTAAAATAATAAACAAAAAATTTTTTTAAAAGCTAGGAATTAGAGAATAAGCTAAAGGTTTATCGCCTGCGAAGAATATTAAAAATATTAACGATGCGAATATTAAAGCATCTATTCTATCTAAAATTCCTCCGTGACCGGGTATTATGTTAGAACTGTCTTTCACTTTTACCTGTCTCTTTATAAAACTTTCAAATAAATCTCCTATCTGCATTAAGAAAGCAGATATAATTATAGGTAAGATAGCTTCTTTAAAGTCTAAAAGTAAAGCTATTAACACTCCAAAGAGTATAGAAGCGGTAGCTCCACCGATTGCACCTTCCACGGTCTTTGAAGGAGATAAATTAGGAGATAATTTATTTCTTCCTAAGAACTTACCTGTTAGGTATGCAAATACATCCCCTGACCATACGGTAGCAAATAGGATTAAAATTAAGTATCTGTTAATCTCAAATAAAATTCCCAAACTGGAAACAGCTAATCCGCCATAAACAAATATAAAGATTATCGTTGTAAGATTTGATAGATTATAGCTTTTATATCCTATATAGAATGCGTATAAAAATATTATCAATAAAGCTAAATATACATTAACGAATAAAAAGGAAATGGACACTGTCAAGCCGATTATAGTTATATCTGGTGGAGATAGTCTTCTAAGTTTTCTCTTTAACATATTGGACAATTCCCATATGGAGACAGAGGAAAGGATAGCTATAAAGATTTTAAATAACCATACTGGAGAGTATAAAACCAATCCTATAGAAACTATGGC